>JAFRKU010000083.1 GCA_017431585.1 bacterium
TCAAAAAAAAACCCGCGCCCAACCCTTTTTACTCCCTCGTCACTTTGCCCACACTAGCGTTTACCAAGAATTCGCTTGGGTGCTGCACGATCACGTTGACGATGCCACCCGAGTTACCGCCCTGCAAAATTTAATCACCAGCGCCGGTCTACCAGCCCATTGGGGTATGAGCGAAAACAACATTTTATACCGCCGCCACACGCCAGAAATCAATCAGCTCATGGACGAGTGGTGGGCGCTCGTGCGCGACTACAGCCAGCGCGATCAGCTCTCGCTGACCTATTTATTGTGGCGCCACGACTACAATTTAGACGACCTCACCTTCGCCAACCCCCGATCCGACTTGGATAATTATTATTTTTGGACACACCAGCACACCTAAGGTACCGCTATGCCCATCGTCATTGTCATTCAAAAAGCCGGCGAATACACCAAAGAACTCGACAATCGGTGGCTGCGATTTAATCTGGTGTTACCGGTCTTCGTGGAAACTGTCCTCCAAAAAACCTGGCACGCCCTCGCGCCAGTGCGCCGCTGGTACACACCACCTCTCGATCTGGTCAATCACCTCCACGCTCGGCGTCACCTTTTAAACGCCGACGGTATCGAAAAAATTTACGCTCGCCGCCATCACGGCCAATACCAACTCATCGTCATCCGCGATCACAACTCTCCTGACTCGTCAGGCTTAGCCCAGCTCATGGCCCGCCATCCTCAACCCCGCTGGCACATTCGCTATCAAACCGCCCCTGCCCAAATTCCGCGCGGTTTTACTCTCGTTTATCGCCGCCACGACCAGGATGAGCAAAAACTACTCCCCACCAATTTACTCATCGCCAAACCAGAATTACAAGAGCATTATTTTCGCAATCACCACTGTCATTTTGATGCCCACATTCCCCTAACCAATTTAGCCCCAGAGCATCAAGCCGATCAGGATTATCTCCGACCGGTCAGCCAATATTTGGCCCAAATTGACGCCCACGATCACACTTTTCCCTGGGTGCCGGTTATCGTCGCCCCCATTGTTTACTCACAAGTGCCACCCGAGCTGTCTACCATTACTGGCCAAACCATCGCCCCGCACCAAACAGTGTACCAAATCATCGACGGTCACCGTCGCTGCCTAGCAGCCGCCAAAGCTGGCTTACCAGAAATTCCCGTTTTTATCCTGACTGACGATCTCAATTTATAAGCTGGCCGCATCCGCTAGCGCCATTTATTGTGCCACTATTGTGCCACCGGCATCAATTTTTTCAACCACCGTTTCGCCAACTCGCCCTTGTTTTTCCCCACGATCGCCCAAAAATTCGGCGTTTGCCGGGCATAAGCCCACCACAAGTCCGCCAGCGGTTGTCCCGGATAGGCCCACGGTTTGACGCCGGTAGAGTAGTGAATAATTTTCGCCCGCGCGGCCACCCGTGCATAAGCGGCAAACTCCAACTGATCCGCCGGTGACAAATCGCGCATCACCTCTTCATTGAAAGTCAAAAACGGCCCCCACGTCACATCCCACTCTAGTGGCAATTGATAAAAAGTCCCGGTGTACAGGCAATTCATTACGTCTTGGTCCACCGCTTTGGGCGCGCCCAACTCAGCCAATTTCGCCAAAGCGCAAGACAAAAACTTTTGCTCGCGCAACACCGGCACATTAAAAACCGCCACCCCGGCACAAAAGTATCGTTCACAAGCCAAACACAAGTCCCGTGTGATGTAGCGCACCCATTCAGGCGAGTAGGGGAAATAGGTGACCGCATCTCGGCACGCCGCCAGCGGCGCGCGGCCGATATTAATCGCCGCCAACTCCGCAATGTCACCCAAAACTACAATATCTGTATCCAAATAAATCACTTTAGCATAGGCCGCAAAAATTTCCGGAATAAAAAACCGGTAATACGTCACCGTCGAATAATATTGATTGACATGCTCGCCTAAATCCAGTTGCAAAGCTCGCTCATCAATCGTCACAAAACGAATCGACACGTTCTCACGGGCAAAAAATTTGGCCCCGCGCCGATTGAAACTCAAAGGCTCGCTAGTCAGTACGCAAATGTCATATTTTTTATCCGCACTAGTATTGCTCAGCAGTGACTGTAAAGCCACGCAAAAATACGGCCAATAATTTTTGTCCGTCGCAAACACCACCGCTACCTTATCTGAGAACAGCGGCTGAACATGCGGCAAGGCTTGTGCCAAATGTTCACTCTCTGACATACTATTATTATATCATATACGTCAATAAATTGAGGCCTGCGGTAATTTTTGCCAGCATCGCGAAGTTAAAAATTCGAGCAAATCAGTCTCTTTGTCGCTTTCATAAAAACCAATCAACAGTTTTTCAAACACCGGCACCTTGTCAGCAGGAATAGCTACCATGCCCAAACCATGCGCCACCAAGTAATGATTAGCCACTAGCACCGCCGTGCGCTTATTCCCGTCCAAAAAAATTTGCTTTTTCATCACGTACAGCAGCAACTGCCACGCCACCTGTTCACTCGCCGGCCCTGCCAAAATGTGCGCCAGCTCTTCGCGCACCACGCTTTCGTATGGCAAAGCCGGTTGCCAACTCGTCCCGCTAATTTTCACCGGCACACTGCGCAAAATGCCGGCGTGATACGACAAACCAGCTTGCACAATTTTATTGATATCACAAATTAAATCCAAACTAGTGGGCACTAAAATCACGCTTTCGCGCAACACAAAATCCCACGCCTGTTTCAAATTGTGCGTTTTCACCACGTCATCCGGTAACATATCGTGCACTTTTTGTCCTCGCACAATCGCCACCGTGTCAGCACGCGTCGTCGCTATCCCTTCCAAAACCGCTTGGTCATAAATAATATCCGCCAAACCTCGCCGCGCCAAATCGATATTAAGCTTCATCGCGTCATCCAATTGTGTCGGCCAAATCAATTTTTGTGACATATGTCCGATTATATCACACTTTTTGCATTTCAGTGCCAGATGTGGCGCCCATTTTGGCGCGGCACTCGCCTCAGCCACAATTTCACTTATTAGGCGCGCCCGACTTTTGGCCCGCCACCGCTTGGCGCAACTGCAAGCCCAATTTCGTCAGCGTATTGGAAATAATCATTTGATTTTCGCGGAAACGAGACAATTTTTGCAACTCGTCAATTTGCGGAATCAAATCATCGCGCACAAACGAACTCAAACTTTTCTCCCCGCGCTTGACCGCCACCACGTCGCTATTGGTCGCTTGCGCCACCAATAACTTTTCCTGCTGCGCTTCCGCATACAAATTATAATAAGCCACTTTTTCCCGCTCCACTTGCAAATCCACTTGCTCGCGAATACGTTTGGTGTAAATCGTTTGGAAATACAACGCCACCGGTCCGTAAAAAATCAAACTCAAAAGCGTCCCATAATCACTATTGCCAAACTCAGGCGTGAAAAAATAACAAAAAGCCACCGTCGCTACCAGCGCCACACCCGCGCCCGCCACCGGCGTCACCAGCGCCACAAACAAAAAATATAAATAATAAAAAGACAGCAGCCAACTGTGCAAACCGCCCGTGCTGCCAATCATCAGCAACAACCCAAAACCCAGCAAACAAGTCTCCACGTTTAAAGTAATCCCTGCTTCATCCACTCGCCAGCTGAGTTTATGGTGCTTGCGCGCCAAACGATTCACCGCGATAAAACCAATCACACTCACCGCCAAAAATTGCAGCGCGTACGGCGCCGTCGCCGGGCAAGCCAAAATCAAACTGGCCAAAACCACCGGCAGCAGCGCAAGCACAATTCTGGACATGGTCTGTTTCATATGTGTCTAAAACTTAGCCGTGTACACGGTGTCGCCGCTGACCGTGATTTCCTCCTGATTGTCATTGACGTCCAGCAAATGTTTCACTGGGCGCAAACCGCCTTGTTGCCAAATATAGAGGCGATAATCAGTCTCGTCCGCGTACGGCACGGTATACGTCAAGTCAATCTTGGCGCTACTATTGGGATTAAGAGCAAAATAGCCGTCAATAACCGTGAAACCATTTTCATCGTAAACCTCCGGCTCACCTTTGAAACCTTTGGCCTCGCTCAGCTTCGCCCCCGCCGGCAAATACAGACGGAACCAGTCGTTATTGGTGGAATTCAAA
>JAFRKU010000084.1 GCA_017431585.1 bacterium
TTACTCCCGGGTTTGCGCTCACCGTCGCCTTTTTCGTCCCAATTGCCACCTGCGCGCAACCAAATTTGTGGTATAATACTCACGAGTTGATATCTCGTTTCGCAGAAACTCCAATTTAGTTTAGAAAGTATCGCGGTTATGTCAGAGACCAAAAGTTTGAATTTGGATACCGATCACGTGGGGCACTTGCTTTTGCGCTTCGCCCTGCCCTCGATTGCTTCGTTTTTGATCACGTCGCTTTATAATATCGCCGACCAAGTTTTCATCGGCCACAGTTCCTGGGGCTATTTAGGCAATGCGGCTACTTCCATCGTTTTCCCCATTACCATGATCGGCTTTGCCCTTGCTTTGTGGTGTGGCGACGGCGCGGCGGCTTACAGTTCGCTCCAGCAAGGCAAAAAATGTCCCCAGCATATCCATCGCGGCGTCGCCGCCGCGCTTGCCACGAGTTTGCTGGGCAGTTTGCTCCTGGTGGCCGTGACTTTCACTCTCCAAGATCCACTCTTGCGTCTTTTCGGCGCCAGCGAGACGTCTTTGCCGCTGGCGCGCGAATACTTCCGTATTATTATTGGCTTTGCTCCAGTGTTTATGGTCATGAGCACTTTAGGCCCCATCATTCGCGCCGACGGCGCACCCAATCGCGCCATGGCTGTCATCATGACGGGTGCCTTGCTCAATATCGTTTTGGATCCGCTCTTCATTTTCTATTTCCACTGGGGCGTAGCCGGCGCCGCTTGGGCGACCGTCATCGGCCAGACAGTTTCGCTCCTTCTGGCCCTCTCGTATTTGCCCCAAGCGAAAAATTTTCACCTGCGCCCAGACAGTTTCCGCCTTGATAGACCAACGCTCACCACCGTGCTGCGTCTGGGGGCCAGCAGTTTGATTGCCCAATTATCCATTGTCGTCACGGCGCTGGTGTGCAATTATTCGCTCTCGAAATTCGGCGCTTTGTCCAAATTCGGCAGCGATATTCCGGTAGCCGTTGTAGGCATTGTCATGAAAGTTTTTTCCATTGTGTTAAGCGTCACCATCGGCGTGATGCTCGGAGCGCAACCACTTTTGGGTTACAACTACGGCGCCGGCAAATACCAGCGTGTAAAACGTTTGTACAAAATAGTCGCTGCCATCAGTCTGGGTGGTTCGCTGGCCATCACGGCAGTTTTCCAATTGTGGCCCGACGTCATCATCAATCTGTTTGGCAGTGAATCGGAGTTGTACATGGAATTCGCCCGCTCCACTTTTCGCATTTTTCTCCTGCTCGTCAGCGTCACGTGCTTGATTAAAATCACCGCCATCTTTTTCCAGTCTCTTGGCCAGTCTCGGCCCGCCACGCTGCTTTCTTTAAGTCGCGATCTCGTCAGCTTCGTGCCTTTAGTACTGATTCTACCGCATTTTTGCGGCGTGACCGGGGTTCTGTGGGCTGCACCTTTAGCCGACATCATTGGTTTGATCGTCATGGTGATTTTACTCACCAGTTTTTGGCGGACGCTGGCTACCGATCGGCCGCCCACGACTGCCTGCGAGTCGCCATTGTCTCGCTGACTACTAACTTCGTGGATCCCCAACCCGGGAGTAACTCCCGGGTTTAACGTTTTCCAGGCGAAAATTATCTCACAACCCGGGAGTTACTCCCGGGTTTGCCTAAAAGTCGGGAGCTACTCCCGGGTTTACTTCACTCGCTCCCAAAACGCCAAACTTTGGATTTCGTCCCACACCGTCCGCAACAACTCTTTCAAACCGTCCACATCCTCATCCGTCAGCGCCACCTCGCGCAGCACCGGCTTGCCGCCCGCCTTACTTTTGATAAAAGCCAATTGCGCGCTCACCGGCTGATAAGTAAAATCCGGATCCAACTCGCACAGCAACCGATAAAAAATCACCTGCCGCCGCAGCGGCGAGCGTAAATTCTCCGGCAACGCCCGCTCGCGCTCCGACAAATCTGCCCAGCCTACTTTTCCGGCGATCTGATTATCCGTGCGTGCCCGCCCTGTTTTGTAATCAACCAAGCACACGGTTTTCGCCTGCTCATCAATGATATCCAGCCGATCAA
>JAFRKU010000085.1 GCA_017431585.1 bacterium
CCCAAAAAGCCCACGCTCAGCTCGCGCCCGGCGATTCGCTCTTCAAAAAGCATTGGTATACCCGTCCAAATGCTCTCTTGATACAAGGCCCACAACTGCCGGCGCGACCGCGCCCGATGTACCCCAATGCTCGAGCCGCCGTCTACCGGTTTGACAATCGCAGGCAGCGGAAAATCCCGCTCTATCGGGTGAAAAAGTGACGTTGTGTACCAGCGAGGCGTGGCGCATACGTCCTTGACAAAAAACTTGGCCAGATCTTTGCGCATGCACAAACCCGCCGCCGCCGCGCTACAACCGGTAAAAGGAATCCCCCGCCAAGCCAAAAGTTGCGCTAATTCGCCGTTTTCTCCGATCCCGCCGTGGCAGACGTTAAAAACGATGTCCGCTCCCGCCGCCACGTCTAGCACTCGCGTCCCCATCAGTGGCCGTTTTTCGCCCGGTAAAACCTCTTGTGCCAGCCAGTCGCCCGGTGTATCCGTGGGCGCTGTGGCCATCACTGCGCTGGCCGTCTCCACTTTTTCCGGCGTTTTAATCTGGTAATCTGGAATATCTGGCAGAGGCTGGCGCCAAAACAACCGTGCTGCCGCCGCGCTTATATCTTCGCTCACGTCCCACAACCGAGCCTGATGGCCAGTCGCGCGCAAACTGGCCGTCACTTTGGCCCCAGAAGAGAGCGATACTTCCCGCTCGCTACTGTAACCACCGGCTAAAACCAAAATTTTCATGCGTGAAGCCATCATATCATTGCTGACTCCGCCCCAGTCCAGACGTGTGTTTGCATTAACTTTTATTATACCACCCTTGTCAACTCCCCCGGGCTGCGGCATGACTGTGGCGCACTTGCTGCCGCTGCTACATCCGGGCGCACCACCACCATTCCAAATTAATGACATTTTGTCACTGAATTAGAATTTTGTGAAATTCTACCCCCAAAACACCCGGAAAAATGTGAAAATTGGTCTCACGCCCCCGTCACCGCCGGCACCGATACTATTTATAATACCTGCGCCGCTTTTACAACAGCTCCCGAACTGCTCGTGCCAAATAGCCAAAACTGTGGTATAATACCCGCACTGACATTAAGTAGCAACAAAAGAAAGGATTCAAACGTATGGCAGGAAAATACGAAAGAACCAAAACTCACGTTAATATCGGGACAATCGGTCACGTCGATCACGGCAAGACCACTTTGTCCGCGGCCATCACCACCACCTTGGCCAAACGCGTGCCTTCTGAGCTCAACGTTGCCAAAGGCTATCTGGACATCGATAACGCTCCTGAAGAAGCCAAACGTGGCGTGACTATTAATATTAGTCACTTGGAATACGAAACCGAAAAACGCCACTATGCTCACATCGATGCTCCCGGCCACGCCGACTACATCAAAAACATGATCACTGGTGCGGCCCAGATGGACGGTGCGATTTTGGTCGTGGCCGCCACTGATGGTCCCATGCCCCAAACTCGCGAGCACATTTTGCTGGCCAAACAGGTCAACGTGCCCAAAATCATCGTCGCGCTCAACAAAGCCGATATGGTCGATGATCCGGAATTGCTCGACTTGGTGGAAATGGAAGTCCGCGACTTGCTCACCAAATACGGTTACGATGGTGACAACACCCCGGTTATCCGCGTGTCTGCGCTCAAAGCTCTCGAGGGCGATGAGAAATGGCAAGATGCCATCATGGAATTGATGAACACCGTGGACAGCTACATCCCTGATCCGGTCCGTGATCTGGATAAACCGTTCTTGATGCCGATCGAAGATGTCTTCTCGATTTCTGGCCGTGGCACCGTGGTGACCGGTCGTATCGAATCCGGCAAAGTTCACGTCGGTGACGAAGTCGAAATCGTTGGTTTGCGTGATTTGCAAAAATCCACCGTCACCGGTGTGGAAATGTTCCGCAAACAATTGGATGAAGGCCAAGCTGGCGACAACGTCGGTGTGCTCTTGCGCGGTATCGAAAAAGACGCCGTCGAGCGTGGTCAAGTCTTGGCTAAACCGGGCACTGTCACGGCGCACACTGAATTCGAGGCCGAAGTCTACATCTTGACCAAAGAAGAAGGTGGCCGTCACAAACCGTTTGCCAATGGTTATCGCCCGCAATTCTACATCCGTACCACCGATGTAACCGGCGAAATCAAACTGGCCGAAGGCATGGAAATGATTATGCCTGGTGACAACGCCAAAATCAGCGTCAAACTCATTGCTCCGGTGGCGATGAACGAAGGTTTGCGCTTCGCTATTCGCGAAGGCGGCCACACCGTCGGCGCTGGTGCCATCAGCAAAATTATCAAATAATTTTGCTTGAGACAAGCAACTCAGTCAAGCCCGCCTACCCAGGCGGGCTTTTCGGATTTTCATTGGGAGCAATTTTAGCATTTGCACAAAACTGCTTTACATTTTTCCAAAATTCGTGTATACTGATATGTACCTATAGTAGCTATAAGGAGAAAAATAAAAAAGTATGTTAGAAAAGACTATGAAACACCTTTCACAAGTCGCGCTCGGTGTC
Source organism: bacterium (assembly GCA_017431585.1). Classification (GTDB taxonomy): domain Bacteria; phylum Patescibacteriota; class Microgenomatia; order UBA1400; family PJMF01; genus RGIG2560. Next base: position 2,517 of record JAFRKU010000085.1, read on the forward strand.
ACTGGGCTCGCACTCATAGGCTTGGCAGGTGGCCTGCATCTGCCTGATAAAAAGCTGCAAGCGGCCGGGGACCTAGATGTTTTCCCCAGTAACTCGCGGCTGTCGTTTTTGGGCGAAGTAGCCAGCAGCACCGGCACCACCAACGTGTCTGGCACGTCGATTCTCTACATCAAAACCGCCCAAAGCGAAACCGATGGCATTTACGCCACTTCCTCGGCGCAATTGACGGCTGGTGATATCATCTATTTCAAAGGTAATGAAACTGCCGATGCGACAACTCACAATGTGAGCTATACGGTGGCCACCACCAATGTCACCCTGCCGGACAATCAAATCCCGCTTACCAATGTGCTCGCCGCCAACACTAATGGCGAGACCATCTACAACAAAATGACCGGTGAAGTCAAATTCTCCTACACGCCCGATGACAGCGCTGCCGCCACCGGTGGTAAATTGGTGCTCTACATCCCGGCTGCAGATAACACGGCAGCCTCCAATGATGGTGTGCCAGATAGCGGCGGGTTTGATTTCAACTCGATTGACTATGCCACCAACGTTACCTGTCCGACTGGCTGGGCTGCCACTGGCAGCGAGGCTGCGCCTTCCAGCACCAATGGTGTGATTATCGGTAACACCGCTTACCATACCATCACTTGTGTGCATGATGGCACCACCGCGATTAGTGCTAGCACGCCTTTGGAAATCAAAGTCACCGGTCTCATCAACCCGGCGCCCGAATACCGTGTCCGCAATGAAAACGGTGAATACTACACCTATGACGGCACAGCTCTCAACGCTGACGAAGCCGGTGTGGGCATGATGGACAGCTACGCTTTCCGCGTTGCTCAATTGAATAACGCCGGTGTATCGGTCAAAAACACCAATACCTACGTGGCATATTCCAATGCGGTCAAAATGACCGTCCGCGTCATGCCTCAGCTGACCTACAAAATTGAAGGCCTCACCGCTAGCGCAGTGACCACCGCCGGCATTTGTAACATTGCCTCCACTGGTGAAACCACGGTCGACTCCAGTGCTTACCAAATTGACTTTGGTAGCATTGGCAACACCTACTTCACCAATGCCGCTCAGAAAATGACGGTCACCACCAATGCCGCTCACGGCTACGTCGTTTCGGCTCGCTACGAAGACCAAATGGCCTACAGCGAAAACGGTCATCGCAAGTACGCTTGTGCCAATGATGGTGATTTGGCCTACTGTATCCCGGGTGTCCCGCACACCACGGCCAATGACGACAAGCTCACGGCTCGCACTTGGGCAGTGACTGACGGTCGCGGCTTTGGTTACTCGCTGGAAATCGCTGATGGCGACAGCTACCTCAATGGCGACGCCGTCAACGTAACCTTGCCGACCACTTTTGCCACCGACGGTCACATGAGCAACGAAACGTCTGCCACCGGCAAGTCCTATACCAAGGTCGACTCGGCCCAGTATCAAAAGTGGCGCTCGTTTGCCGATGCGGAAAACAATGATGATCCGGTGCAAATTTTCAGCAATTTGCGCTCGACCAACAAAGATGAAGTCTACGTGTGCTATCGTATCATGGCTAGCGTCGACAATGTGCCTGGTGACTACCAGACCACCGTCGTGTACACCATTACGGCTACGTTCTAATAAGTATGGAAAAAAGAAGAAAGGAAATTAAAAAAATGACAAATCTTTCTACCAAAGGCCTAGTTGCTGCCGGCATCGCCTTCAGCATCTTGGCTGGCGCGCTGGCCCGTACCACGGCTGCCCACGCCCAAAACGTGACGCAAGTGGCGCTCACGGCGGTTCCCCCGCGTCTGGGTGACGACTACACTTTGTCCGTCAAACCCGGCCAAACCGTCCAAGCGGCCATCGAAGTCCGCAACCCCACCGATGACACTGTCACCGTGGAAACCTTCATCCGCGACATGATTGTCGGCGATGACGGTGAGACGCCGTATCCGGTCGAGGAAGGTGAAATCACCTCCAACAAATGGGCGCTGTCCAAATGGGTCATCATGAACCCGGTTCAATCGGTCATCGCTCCTCGCGGCAGCCAACAAATCTTGGTGACTATCACTGTCCCCACTGATGCTGCCCCCGGCGGCCACTACGCGATGATCTTGCATCGCCCGGTCTCCTACGAAAACAACGGCACCACCACTGGCGCGCAAATCACCGCCCAAGTCGGTACCTTGCTCTACGTCATTGTGGACGGCCAAATGAGCGAAAAAGCCAATGTTGACACCTTTGCTTTCAAAGGCTTCAGCGAAATGGGCCCGGTGCCTTACCAAGTCGCCATTTACAACGACTCGAGTATGCACATCCGCCCCACTGGCACGATTGAAATTACCAATATGTTCGGCAAGACCGTCGGCCAAATTGACCTCGATCAAGCCAACATTTTCCCCGATTCCGCTCGCACCTTCGAAGGCAGCTGGAATACCAAATGGGGCTTTGGTAAGTACACTGCCACCTTGCATGCCAACTACGGCACCACTGGCAGCAGCGCTCTTTCGGCCGCAACGACCTTCTGGATCATGCCGGTTCGTCTGATCTTGGCTGTCATCCTCGTGATCGTGGTTGTCTGTGTGATCTTGATGGCGACTCGCTCCAAGTACACCAAGATGATCGAAGCGGAGGAAGAAAAGGTCCGCAAGCTCGACGAAAAGCTCAAGAAAGCCCGTCGCGCTGAAAAGTAAGATTTAAACATCTGAAACTTTAAAACCCGGGGTCCGTCCCCGGGTTGTTGATGCTCGCCAAGCCCTTTCCTCTTTAGCACCCTCCAGGCGCTGAGTGCTAGCACTCGCGCTCCACGTGCGGCCTACCAGGCTAAACCCAGAAATATTATAGGATACTCCACTTTTTAACATTGTTTTAACATTGCGGCGTTATACTCACCCTCGGTTGCCAAATTGCCTCTTGACAAATTTGAAAAATATTATAAACTGCAACCAAATGACAAAAAGTATAAAAAGTAGAGAAAGGATTTAATTTGGCCCGTGCGCCTGATTAAAAAGTCATATGCCAAACAAAAAATCTACCAAGGACACCACGTCCGAAAAGAAAGAAAAGACGGAAAAAGCCGCTAAAGCCGAAACCAAAAAGGTTGCAGCCAAGGTGGACGTCGTCGAGCAAGCCAAAAAAGAATTGGCTAAATTGGAAGCCGAGCAAAAAAACAAAACTGCCACCGAGAAATTCCCGTGGGGCGTTTTCTGCGGCGGTGTCATTCTCACCCTCGCGGTCATGCTCATCGGCGGTAAAATTATGGACATGCTCACCGCCAATCGTCTGGCGGCCAAGTTGCCTTCCATCGTCAAACCTTTAGGTGGCGACATGGAACTCGACAGCATTTCCCAGCCGAAAGTGGCCGGCAAAGTGTACAGTTTTGACATCAAATTCGCCGATTACGACGAATCTTTCACCAGCTACATCACTGGCGATAGCAAATGGTTTTTCACCACTGGCTACGATGTGGCCGAGTTGCTCGAGCAAATTGCGGCCGAATCCGACGGTTCCAGCAAGCAAACCTACACCTGTGAGACGCTCAGCAAGACGGACAATCCCACCTTGGATATCTACGTCTCCTCTGACTGTCACTATTGCCGCGATGCTGAGGTAGAATTTGCTTCCGCCGTCCAGCAAGTGCCCGCCTTAGGTGACCACATGCGCTTGCACTACGCTGGCCGTTTGGACGCCGATGGTGCCGTGGTCTCTTGGCTCAGCTCCACGCCCAATGAATACGCCACCGAAAACATTCGCCAGGCGTGTATCCAAAGCGAGCAACACGATAGCTTCTGGACCTACATTGGCTGTATGGGCGCCGGCGGCGAAAGCGAGACTTGTTTGAGCCAAGCTGGTGTTAATCGAGCCAACCTAAACGCCTGTATGAACGACGACAGCCGCGGTAAAGCTCTGGTCGCTGCCGATATCGCCATGACCGAAAGTCTGGCTATCACCGGTACACCCAGCTTTTTTGTCAATAACACCGAAGCTGTCTCCGACATCGATTTCGGCGGCCGTGTGCCTGAGTCCTACAAGCAAATCGTCTGCTGTGCCAGCAGCCAGCAAGCGGATTTCTGTAGCCAAACGCTCAAATAACACCGCGCCATTCATCTGATTTCATCGCTCCCCCTCTTTGAGGGGGAGCTTTGGTCAAAATTCCCTCTCAAAATACCAAAAACTGTGGTATAATACCCCTTATGAAATACGCAATCATTAAATTACAAGGTAAACAGTATCGCGTCAGCGCCGGCGACAAATTGACCGTCGACTTGCTGGCTACCCCCGCCGGTGAGCAACTCACCGTCAGCGACGTGCTTTTGGTCGCCGATGGCGACCAGGTTCAAGTCGGCACGCCTTTGGTCAAAGGTGCCAGCGTCACTCTCAAAGTCATCGAAAGTGGCAAAGACGCCAAAATCGACGTTTTCAAATATAAATCCAAATCCAAATACCGCAAATCCCACGGCCATCGCCAACGCATCACCAATGTCGAGGTGGTAAAAATTGCTTGATAAATCAAGCAATTTTAACGGTTGCTAGAAAGGTACTAGCGTGACAGAATTATTATTTCAATCAGGGACCAATCGTCAGCTCTCGCTCGCCGAGTTGCAAGCCGTTTTTGGCTCCCGGCTCCAGTCGCTCAGTCCGGATTTCGCTTGCCTGCCGGTCGGCGAGTCCGCCGACCCCGCGCTTGCCAGTCGCTACCAAGCGATTTTAGGCGGCACGCCCAAAATCGCCACCCCCTTTGACGCCTTGCCAATTAATGCGACCGATGATCAAATTATTAATAATTTGTGCAAATTTTTTACTCAAACCGACGCGCACAAGGTGTGGCTATGTCTGGCGGATTGGCGCCACGACGGCGTGCCCCCTCTTTCCCTGACCGACCTCAAGCAAGCGCTCACCGCCGCCGGTTTGTCCGTCCGCTTCAGCCAAACTCCGCGCCACGGTGCCGGCGCCGCCCTGCTCACCCACCGCTCCCGCCTCCAAGAAATCCAACTCATTCCCGCCGGTCAGAGGCTGCTGCTGGCTCGCACGCTCACTGCCCAAAACATCGACGACTGGACGCTTCGTGACCGCGCCAAACCCTACGCCGACCACCGCAAAGGCATGCTCCCGCCCAAATTGGCCCGCATCATGGTTAACTTAGCCCTCGGTGAGCAAGTTTTAGCCGATAAACCAGCGTTTTCCCTCTATGACCCCTTTTGTGGCACC
>JAFRKU010000086.1 GCA_017431585.1 bacterium
AAAAATGGTGCTTTCGGCGGGAATCGAACCCGCATTTTAAGTTCCGGAAACTCACGTGCTATCCGTTGCACTACGAAAGCATAAACGCTGATTAATCAGCGTTTTTTACTTCATAATCGGCGTAGATGACGCTATCGATGACAGAGTGATACTTGAATAATTCGTTGCTGTGGAAAACGATGGCGATTTCGCGTTTGGCATCAGCGGCGGTGGCGGAGGCGTGAATGAGATTGTATTGCTGGCTCATGCCGTAATCACCGCGGATGGAGCCGCCTTCGGCTTCACGACCCAGGGTGGTGCCGACGAGTTTGCGGACCACGGGGACAGCGTCAATGCCTTCCCAAACCATGGCGACAATGGGCAATTGCTCCATGAATTCTTTCAAATCTTGGAAAAAACTTTTATCTTTGTGCTCGACGTACCAATCTGAGAGCATTTCGTCGCTCATGCGGATCATTTTGAGCCCGACTAATTTCAAGCCTTTACGCTCGAAACGGGAGATGATTTCGCCGATGAGGCCGCGTTGCAAGCCATCGGGCTTGACGAGGACGGCAGTGCGTTGCATTTCCATGGTATCCTTCCTAACTTCTGGTGTATTATACCACAATTTTTTGGGGTATAATAGGGCAAATGGAAGCAGGGATTGATTACGTGGGCGTGGGTGTGGGGATAGCGGTGACCGATGGAACGGGGCGGGTGTGTCTGAATTTGCGGGGGGCGGGGGCGCGCGACGAGCACGGGCGGTGGGATTTGTGTGGGGGAGAGGTGGAATTTGGCGAGGCACCAGAGGAAACGGTGCGGCGGGAAATGAAAGAAGAGTACGGTTGTGAGCCGGAAATGGCGCGTTTTTGCGGGGTGGTGAACTCGCTGCGGAGACAAAATGGACAGATTAAACATTGGATAATGCTGATGTATCTGGTAAAAGTTGATCACGAACAAGTGAGTAATGTGGAGCCTGAGAAACATGAGCGGTTGGCTTGGTTTGTGCCGGGTGACTGGCCGGAAAATATGCATTCGCAATTTGCAAACGATTGGGCGACGATTGCGCCAGAATGGGACAAATTTTATACAAGCTTGCGTAGTTCAACGGAGAGAACGGTTGTCTCCTAAGCGACAGATCCGGGTTCGATTCCCGGCGCAAGCACTCGAAGAGTTGACATTGTACTGACATTGTACTGACAATGTACTGACATTGTACGGACAAAACTTAATCGGAGAAAAAGCTGCTACCGGTGGCTTCTTGGTAGAAAACGCATTGGGGCGAGACCATGTGGAGCGTTTGCAATTGATCGGTGGAGTCGGAGAGTTGGTCGAGTAGAGGCGAGCGGAAGATTTCCTGGAGGGTGAAGCCGTTGTCGGTGAAGATTTGTTTTTGGCCTGTGCAGTCGCCATAATAGGCTAAAACGTAGAGTTTTTTGGCACGGTGGAGAGCGGCGGCAAACGGGGTGCCGAAATTTTGGCTGGTGTACGGGAGGCAATCGAGGGCGTCTACGCCGGGGAAATAGGACTCGCGGTTTTGATAGCAGGCGTAGGGGTAGTCGTAGACGATGACGGTTTGCGCGGGCGCGGTGTTGATGTCGTGGATAATCGCTTGCCAAAGGGCGGTGGTGCGAGCGTAAGCGAGTTCGGTGCGGCAGAAATTGTACAAATTTAGGCTACAAACGGCGAAAAAGGCGGCAGCGTAGCCGATGAGAGCGATTTGTTTGAGACGAGGTAGATTAGTGAGCGGTTGAGCAAAAACGAGGCTGAGGGCGATGATGAGGCCGCCGAAGGTGGGATACAGATAACGGGGGATGAAAGGAATATCAAACAAAACGAGAACGAAACCGAGAAAAAGAGTGGCTAAATAGGGAAAAATGGCGCAAATGGCTAGGCGGCGATGGCGAGGGGGTAGCAAATAGACGCCGCCGGCCCAAAAGATGAGCAAAAGGGCGCAATGGGACAGGGAAAAATCGAAAGCCGAGCTGCTGACGGCGGGGGCGGAGCCCAAAGGGGTGACGCTGCTGGCGAAAAAGTGCCACATGTGAGCGGGAGTGAGGGCGAAAGTGGCCTGGCCGAGAGGGTGATCGGCGACCATGGCCAGCTGGCGGGGCAAAAAGGGGAGCCAGGGGAGGTAGAAGAGGAGGACGAGGGCGCCGGCTCGGTAGAGCCGGCGCAAATCCGCGGTGGCGTGGTCGCGGCGGAGGTGCCACCAGAGGCCGGTCCAAATGATCATGACGCTGACGCCGGCGTAGTATTGGGAGTAGAAAGTGAGGAGGGTGGCCGCCGCCAACACGATGAGCGCCGCGCGGGAGCGGGCGCGATAAAAGTGGGCGGCGGCCAGCCCGGCGGTGGTGACGCCGAGTAAAACGAGGGAATACATGCGAATTTCGACGCTATAGGGCAGCAGCAGAGGCCAAGTAAGGATACCGACGGCGAAAATGAGACCGCTGGCAAGGTGACGGTGGCGCTGACAGTAAAATAAGCCGCCGATGGCCAAGAAGGCATGAGGGAGAAAAACAAAAATTTTGGCAAGGGTGACTTTGGTGAGTAGAGGCCAGAAAACGGCGGTGGCGGCGGCGTAAATTTTGAGTAAGATATAAAAGCCAGGCGGATGGAAATCAGTGGTGACGACAGACCACAAGTGCGACCAGCTACCGTTGATGATGAAAAAGGTGAAATCCTCGTCGCCCCAGAGTGATTGATTGAAACCGAAGTAGCCAATGATGAGCATCAGAGCACAGACAATAAGCCAGGAGCAACAGAGGGCGAGCTGATGGTGAGTGATTTTTGGCATGGCAACGGTAGTGACGTCGGAGTGACAGGACTCGAACCTGCGACCTCACGCTCCCAAAGCGCGCGCGCTACCAACTGCGCTGCACTCCGTGTAGTTAGTGAGAGTGATTATATCACAAGAATGGGAATAAGGCAAGGCGCAACTCGATGGGAAAAAGGGTGACGGGTGGGTCCGCTGGGGCTCGAACCCAGGACGCACAGCTTAAAAGGCTGTCGCTCTAACCAACTGAGCTACGGACCCATTTGTTAAACAAGGACCTTATTATACCACAATAAATTCAGAATTCAAGGGGTAATTTGAACGATTATTTATTGAGTTCAATGGCGTAGATATTTTTGGGTCCATCGGGATTAAAGCTGGTTAAAATGAGGACAGAATTGTTGTCTGGGGACGGCAGGAGGAAGCCTTCGGCAAAGGGGCCGGAGTAGATGGTGATGAGATTGGTGCCGTCGAAGCTGATGAGCTCGATTTGGTTATCGTGGGTACGGATGAGATGGGTGGAGTCCGGTAGCCAGGTCCACTCGCGGGTCAGCGGCGAGCCGTAGTAGTTGGTGAAATTGGTTAAAGTTTGATCAAGATCGGTGGTTTGGAGCGAAGAATGGATGACGGATTTATTGGCAGTGAAGGGAACGTTGGTGGCGGGGACGGGGGTGGTGAGCAACATTTTGGCGCTGGAGGTGGCGACGGCTTCGCCTAGAGGATAATTGCGATCTTCGTAGGAATCGTAGATGTATAATTGACCGGCGGTGAGGCGGCGTTGCTCGGGCTGGGAATTGGTGGCGGGCAAATAAGGGATGAGACCGTCGGGAATGCTGGCTTCGCCGGTGGCGGTGTATAAAAGGCGCGTTTTGTCTGGAGAAAGATACATGTTTTTGGAATGCTCGCGAATGGTGTCGAGGGCGGCGAGAGGGATTTTTTCGGCAAATTGCTGCTCGCGCAGAGCCAGATCTTCTTCCCAAGAGGTGAGCGTGGTGGTCAGTTGTAAACTGACGTCGGGCGTGGATTGTAAATTGACAAAACGGCTGCTATTGAGCAAAAAAGTTTTGGAGGCGGTGACGACAAGAATTTCGTTGCTATCGGAGGACCAAACTATGGTGGCGGCGCTTAAATTGTAATCGGGGTCGTCATCGCAGATTTGCTGGGGAGAGCGGGCGAGATTGGTGACATCGAGTACATAAAGACCGTTTTTGGATTTAGCGCTGGCGGCGTTGGTATAAAAAACAATTTTACTGCCGTCTGGAGAAGCGAGGGGATTTTGAACGCCGGTATAGGTGACGCTGGTGATACTAGGCGAGGAAGGGAAGAGGGTGGCGTTGGTTTGGGCGACGAGGCCGCGCTGGATGTTGATATTTTTGTGCCAGGTGCTGTAGCCGTCTTTGCTGATGGTGACAGCGTAGGAGCCGGGGCTGAGATAAATGGTGTTGTCGGTGACGGAGGTGAGTTTGCCGTCGATGTAGACTTCAGCGCCTTTGGGAGTGGAGGTGGCGTGGAGTAAGCCGGTTTCGCGGGCGAGCATGTCTTCGCTTTCGTCCACGCGGAAGTCGCCTTGAGCCCAACGAACGGCTAAATAGGTGCCGCCAATGATCATGATAGCCGAAAAACACGTATACAACAAGCCTGCCCAGTTACGAATTGGAGCGCGGCGAGAAGTGGTATTTTTTTTGGTCATAGGACTATTATAACAAATTTTAAATTAATTGGCGGACAAGTTGGCAGAATTGGTCGCCACGATCGGCATAATCTTTAAACAGGCCGAAGCTGGCGGCACCAGGGGAGAGCAAAACGACGTCGCCGGGGCGCGTCTGGCGGTGAGCGATAGTGACCGCATCGGCCAGATTGTCTACTTCGAAAAAATCTGGAACCAGCAACTTTTTTTTGATGGCTAAGTCGGTAATTTCGCGTTTGAGACGGCTGCCGGTGGTGGGAAATAAAATGACGGATTTCACTTGGTTTTTGAGAATAAGTTTGGCGACGGCGGAATAATCTTGGTGGCGTTCGTGGCCGCCGGCGAGCAAATGGACGGGGTGATCGGCAAAAACTTGCAAAGCGGCGGTGGTAGCTTGGGGAGTGGTACTAAGTGAGTCGTTGTAGTAATCGCTGCCATTAACTGTAGCGACGTATTCCAAACGGTGACGTAAAGGCGTAAAACTGTAAATAGCGGTGGCAATCTGTTCGAAACTGAGACCAAAAAGATGACCGACGATGATGGAAGGCATGAGATTATAATAATTGTGCCGGCCTAAAAGTTTGATGAGGCGTAAATTGAGTACTGATTGAGGCAAACTGGTGGGTGAGGAGCGGTAAAAAACGGCGTGTCCTTGGATAAAACATTGATGCTCCGGTGTTTTTTTGAGACCGTAGGTGAGCTTGGTGGCGGGGGTGAGGTGGGCAAAATCGCGACAGGTGGGAAATTCGTCGCAGTAGACATAATAGTCGCGGCGTTTTTGAAAACGGACGATGGGACTTTTGGCGGCAACGTATGATTCGCGAGTGGCGTAATAATCAAGGTGCTCGCTGGTGATGTTTTGAACGACGGCGACATGGGGGCTGACGGTGAGGTCTTGTAATTGGTGAGCGGAGAGCTCCAAAACGGTGACAGTCTGGCTAGTTGTCTGGTTAACGTAAGACAAAGGGGCGGTGCCGATGTTACCGAGCAAGAGAGTGGGAACGTGGTTGGCGCGAAAGACGTGAGATAGCAGGGAACTGGTGGTACTTTTGCCTTGGTGCCGGTGACGCCGATAATTTTGCCGCGAGCGAGGCGGAAAAACCATTCCATATTGGAGGTAAATTTAGTGCCGTGGTCGCGAGCGGCGGCGATGAGAGGCTGCTGGCTGGGAATGCCAGGCGTTTTGAAAACGAGATCAAATTGCGACAAGGAATTTAAATAGTGAGAGCCGCAGATACGATTGAGAGCGTGTTCGCGGGCGAAAATTTCGCGCCAAGGATCGGTAGTGGGCAAGTCGGCATTGGCATCGGCGATGGTGAGCAGTTTTTCGGGGAAACAGTCGCGTAAAAATTTATAAGTGGACAAGCCTTCGCGGCCGGCGCCTAAAATTAAAATTTTGCGCGGGCGCAAAGTGGCGATTTTTTTCTGTTGACTCTGAGTATAATCGGTGAGCATAGAATTTTTACGTTAATAAAATTTGAGCTAAAACTTCGCTGGTGAGACGCAGCGCCCACAAGGGAGTAGCGGGGGTGGTGTGATAAGTGATGGATAATTGCTGGACGAGGGAAGGATAATGCGGATGTAGCGATAAAATAGCGTCCCAGTGGGCGGCGAGTAAGCGAGGGAAGGGTAAATCGTGCTGGCGCAAGTATTGGCCGTACAAATACAGACAAGCAGCCAGTTCTTCGCGGGTGCCGACGCATTCGAGCGGTTTATCGGGGGTGAGACCGATGAGCGCTTGTAAAGTGGCGTCCAGGGTGTCATCATCGAGCAAATTGTGATCAAAAATTTGAGTGGTGAGAATATCTTCATCCAAAAAGGGAGCGAGCAAAATAAAGACGCACAAACATTTGGGACATTGCTGACACCAACGATTTTGTTGCTGGGCGCGGTTACAAGAGCGGAAAATGGAAAAATATTTGTTGTTTGTACAAAAAATGTGTGCAATTTGTAACTCATTAAAAACACGGAGTAATGAGCAATATTTTACATTATCGATCACATTTTGTCTAATATAGGCGCTAAATTCTTGTTCAAATTTTGTGCTTTTGGAATACTGGTGATTGATGTGGTGGCCTTGCCAGAGCAAGCTGCTTTGATCGGCGCTGGATTCATTGCCGACGAGGGCAAAATCGAAATCGAAAAGGACGCCGGCGACAATGTTGATAAAGGCTAAACTGGCACTAAAAGGGACGTGACCATTGAGAAAATTTTGCTGATTGAAGGCGAAAAGTTGGGGATCGAAAGTGCGTTTGATGACATAGGTGGATTTTTGAGTGAGTTCGGCCATGCGCTGAGCGGCCGGCGAGCCGGGCTGGACGATGATTTGGACGAATTCTTCGTGAAATTTTTCCAGCAAACTGAGCATGACGGCGCTGTCTTTGCCACCGCCCAAGTTGACCGCGCTGACGCGGCGAGGGTGATGTTTGGTGGCGGAGGCGAGCGCGGGGAGAGCGGGGGCAGTGTCACGACAAGTAAAAAGCACGAAATCATCGGTCCAAAATTCGATTTGGTTGACGTAAAAGTATTCGCCCATACCTTGGAGTAAGGTCTCGTGCCAAAATGACAATTGCTCGGCGGTGAGACAAAAGGGCTCAATGATGAAATGGGGGCTGGCGGTGAGTTTCCAATAAGAAAAGGCTTCAATAAGGCCTAAATGGAAAACCACGTTGTTGAGTAAATCCGGGGGTTGTTCGAGATAATTGTCGCGATTGATCCGACCGAATGACACTTGGTGGTGAAATTCTGCCAGTCCGGGAATATCGTAGGTAAACTCGGTGGTAAAAACATTGTCGTCGTCGAGCTGGTAGCGGAAGGCGCGATAAATGAAGTCGGGATATTGCTCTCGCAACTGATCGTGACTTTCTGACATATGCGCTATTATATCACATTTTGTGATATAATCTGGCGTATGTTGACGATGTATCATGGTGACGACGCAGCGGCAAGTTTGGCAGCTTTTGATGAGCGAGTGGCGGCGGCGAAAAAAGCGGGCGCGATGGTAATTGGTGTGGATGGTAAAAAATTGACGGTGGAAGAATTGAATACGGCTTTGGCGCAGCAAGATTTTTTTGTGGAACAAAAATTGGTAGCGGTGAAAAATTTGCTGAGCCGGCCGAAATCAAAAGTGCGGGAGGCACTGGTGGCGCAACTTTTGGCTTTTGACGAAGGGGACGTGGTGGCGTGGGAGGGCAAAAAAATTACGCTGGCGACAGCGAAAACTTTGGTGGGGGCTAGATTGCAAGTTTTTAATCAAACGGATAAAATTTGGTCGCTGGTGGCGCAATTGGCTCCCGACAACAACAATGCTCATTTTGTGGAGACGTATGAAGAGTGTGTGGCGCAAGCGAAAGCCAAAAATCCCAATAGTGAACCGGCGGTGTATATCGTGGCAACATTGCTGTGGCAAGTGCAACAACTTTTGGATGTGAAGGCGGATAATTTTCGGGGGGCGCCTTTTGCGGCGAACAGAATGAAAGCGCAAGCGAGCAAATTTAGTTTACAACAGTTGTATCAGTTGCAGACGCGACTGGTGGATTTTGATGCGGCAGCCAAAAGCGGACGGTTGCGGATGGCCGGAAGTGAAGAATTGCTACTTTCTTTAATAAGTGCCATTTGATCGATCAATGTAATTTCGATGGTTTGTATACTTTTTGTCTATATTTGTACACAAAATATGAACAATTTGAAAAACCCGGCGGATTGACAGGTGCGGTATAATAAGCTTATGAATTTACCAACGAAAAAATTTTTTGGCTTGAATTTGGTGGACGCGGATTGGGCGACGTGGTGTAAACAAGTGCGACAAATAGTGACAGGAGAGAACAAAAGGTGTCAAATTGTGTTGACGCCGAATCCGGAGCAAATGATGCTGGCGAGTCGGGACCCAAAATTTTATCAGGATTTGCAAGCGGCGGACGTGTTACTGCCGGATGGGCACGGTTTGGTATGGGCGAGTGGGTGCCGGGCGCGGCTGACTGGGAGTGACACGGTGGTGGAATTGTTGCGTTTGAGTCGGCGAGAGAAATTGCGACTGTTGCTGATCGGTGGGCGATATGAAAGTCACAACGGGACGCTGGCGGTCAACATTGAAGGGGAGCAAAGTGTGTTTTTCTATACACCGGGGTATCAAAGTGTCCAATCGATACAACAAAGTGAACAAAAAGCGCTTGAACTATTGATTGCTGAGCTGAAACCGGTCATAGTGTGCGTGGCTTTGGGGGCGCCGGCACAGGAGCGGTGGCTGACGGAAAATCGGGAACTGTTGCAAAATAATGGCGTCAGACTGGCGATGGCGGTGGGTGGGGCGTTTGATTTTGTGTTGGGACGGGTGGCGCGCGCGCCGCGGGTGTGGCA
>JAFRKU010000010.1 GCA_017431585.1 bacterium
AACCGCCGTCCCCGTGAGCCGCAATGGCGTGAGCCATCTGGCCTATCCGTCGACGCGACGCCAACTTATACTTGCGAGCAAACTCCGCCGCCCACTCCGCCGAGCGCTGCGCATGGTGCGGCTTACCCGCCGCCATTCCGACGTCATGCAGCAAACCAGTCAGCGCCCCCAGGCGGACCAACCGTCCATCCACCGCCAAGTCGTCCAGCAGTAAGGCCACCGTCCGCGCCACCCGGCAAGCGTGCGCCAAACCATGATCACCCGCGAACTGCTTATGCCACGCTGGTCTCGCCGAAAAATCTTGTTGCGCCGCGATTTGACGCAGCCACGTTAGGTATTCTGGCATCAGCGTTACTCGGTCCACCAAGCCGCGCCAATCCAAAAACACCGCCAAAGTTTGCCACTGTCGCTCCTGCTGACTCCACTCCATGTGTCACTCCTCCTTTAAGATTTTTAGAATTAAAGAACCAATACGGACGATTATACCACTAGAGAAAGAGATTTTTGCAGCGACCATATATATGCAAATTTGACAAAACTAATAATCACCGTATAATTAATAGGAATAATATACAGGACAAAAAAATGGCTAACACGCATCAGCCCAACGCCAGTTATCGAATCGCTTTTTTCCATTTTTATCTCTTTGTGGCGGTTGTCACCAGTATTGCCGCCATTCTATGCGTCACCAGTTGGTGGCACGACTATCAATATTTTCGCCAGCAAGAAAAACGTATAGCGGCACAGCTGGCAGAAAAAAATGCAGAGGTTGATCAAACTATCGCGACAGTGGATAATAATCCACCGCTAGTACCAGATGACACTGTTTCCAAGCGGTCTCCGTCTCCAGAGCCGTTGCCCATTCCTGATGGAGTGCAAAGTTTTCGGATGAGCGATCATTATTCGGGAAATATGCAAACAATAGTATATGAAAATTATCTTTTTACCACTGCAGAAATGTATCTGGGTTTTAACGAAGACACCTCTCGTATGTTGTTGCGTTTTCCCTTAACTTGTGAACATTGTGGCGATAGTTTTGAGCTTATCATGTGGGACGCTGCGTGGGACACTCACATATTTCTCACTACTACCGCTTTCGCTGATTTACCAAGTAATACCGACGATCAAGTCATTGTCACTCTGCCTGACACTTCGCAGTACCTCGTAGCAGACATCATTCGTCTCCCCAATGAAGACGTATTTGCCGCTCCCCAGTGGGACAATCCATTTCATGTCAACGGTGACAATTTATATATCACCAGCCGTAGCGGTATTTACATGATGTCACATCCATTTGACGACTTATTTTTTATCGACCAAGACTTAACTTACTACCAACCAATTCCCTCAGACGCCTCTTTGCCATATGCCATTATGTATCGTCGCCACGATGACCATACCACTTATTACATTTTCTATCCCGCCACCAAACATCTGCAAGAACTTTTTTCCGATGTTCGGCTAGCAGGCATCACCAGTGATCACCGCTTAGTTATCTACTATTATGATACAGAAAATAGAAAAACCTATCAAATTGGATTAGTGAGCATCGATACCACCAACGAAACCATCAGCAGCAACGACATCTGGATATCCCACGACAATTTACCTGTCGATAGTAGCATTCGTTATTATGACGACCAATTATTTTTTTGCGATAACAACTCTTTTATTTACCATGCTGATCTTGAGCAAAACGAACCCATCCTAATATACGATTTAGACACACTCGCCAATGAACAATTGACAGTCCGCGATGAATATTTATCCGGCGAAACTTTGACAGACATCGTAAATAAATCTGACTGGGCTCTCGTTAATACCGATGGCAAAATTATAGGTGGAGAAACCATGCAAAATTTTGAAAACCGCACGACTACAGACAAGTACAAATCAGTCGCTGGGCTGTGTCTGTGTCACGAAGAAGGCGCTCATTTTGCAGATGAAAAATCAGAAGGTGGTGGAGCATATTTTGATTTTAGAGACAATACTTTTCGAGTCGACTATTCATGCTATCACAACGGTAGGGGCGATGGCGCATTCCCTTGCGGTTTTGGCACGAACATTTATTCATATCAATACTAAATATACAACAATTGACATTCATTACAGAGTGGGCTGTTTTATTTACAAATGAAATTTAGCCACTGCCTTTGCCGGCGTTAACACCGGAATTTTGCAAGTGCGAAAATCACGCACATTACTGGTAATAAGCATATCAGCCCCAGCATGAAGAGCGCAAGCATATTGTACTGCATCTTCAAAATCATTGATATCGTAATTCCTTACCGCCCGTAAAATAATTTCACGGTTCACATCAGTGATCATCAAGATAGTGCACAATTCAATCACTAAATTTCTAAATTCATCAACAGCATAATCCTTGCGTAGCAAATATGACAAGTCGACCAAAGTTTGAGTGGAAACAATACCCCTCAAAGTGTGGTTATAAAAACTATGCATAATCTGTTTGCAATTCTCATGACTATCTGTCCTGCTCAGCACAGCATCCATGATCGCATTGGTATCCAGATAAATCTTATTTACCATATTTTTCATCCAATGCTTGTCCCAGCTCCTGTTTATAGTACGTATTTGTCATGTGCTTCCCAGGTTTAACAAAGCGTTCAAAATACTTAAAGTCTCTGCCGGACGCCGCTGCCGCTTTACTCTGCACTCGATACACCACCCGCACAATCACATCCAACTGTTCGGCCGTAAAACCCACATTGGCCGCTTCTAATTCTGCCCGTAAAGCCTGCGCCGTCATGTCTTCCTTTCGTACACATTCTTCTATCAACTTTTCAAAAAATCCCGTTTTACCGGGATTTTTGTGTGGCGACCCGAACCGGACTCGAACCGGCGATCTTCTCCGTGACAGGGAGGTATGTTAACCAGCTACACCATCGGGCCATGTTTTAGAGCTTTTCCCACCAGGGAATAGTATTATACCACATGCCGCCCAAAAATCAAGGTCTTGTTTTTTGCCAATTTTGCGATACAATGCAACCCATGAGCGACAAGGGGAGAGCATTATGAAATACATTTTTGTCTCAGGCGGCGTCTTATCTGGCTTAGGCAAAGGTGTCACCGCTGCCTCCCTCGGCGTCACCCTCAAAGCTCGCGGTTACCGCGTCACCAATATCAAATTTGAAAACTACCTCAATCTGGACGCCGGCAACATCAACCCCGTCGAACACGGGGACGTTTTTTTGTGCGAAGACGGCACCGAAGCCGACTTAGACTTAGGCACTTATGAGCGTTTTTTGGGCGAAACGGTGGGTCTGAAAAACTACTCTACCGTCGGCCAAATTTATTTATCCATGATCCAAAAAACCCGCGACCTCAAGTTCAAAGGCAAAACGGTGGACGCCATCCCGTATATCCCCGAAGAAGTCATCGAACGGATCAAAGCCGCCAGCGAGGGTTACGATATTATTTTAATTGAACTCGGCGGCTGTGCCGGTGAATATCAAAACACCATTTATTACGAAGCCAACCGCATCCTCAAGCTCCAAGAACCAGACAACGTCGTCCACGTCCACGTCACCTACTTCCCGCACCCCGAACACATCAACGAGCTCAAATCCAAACCAACCCAACTGTCCGTCAAAAATCTCAACAGCATGGGCATCCAACCGGATTTCATCGTCGGGCGCGCCAGCTTGCCCATCGACAACAAACGCAAAGAAAAAGTCGCCTACTACTGCAATTTATCCGCCGAAGACATCATTTCCAATCCCGATTTACCCACCATTTACAAGCTGCCCCTGATTTTCGAAAGCCAGCAATTTGCCTCCAAAGTTCTCAAAAAACTCGGCCTACCGGACAAAACGCCCGACTTGAAAGCCTGGCAAACCATGGTGGAGCGTATCAAAGCCCCCAAGAAAAAACACGTTTGTATCGCTATTATTGCCAAATACCTCGCCTCCGGCAACGATGAGTTGCGCGATTCTTACGCCTCGCTTTTGGAAGCCATCGAGCACGCTGTGGTTGCCGAGCAAGTCGAGCTGGACTTGCGCTTTATCAAAGCCGAAAAACTGGAAGACCAAGATGAGCAGGCGTTGCGTGACTTGCACGCTGCTGACGGTATTATTGTCCCCATCGGTTGGGGCAGTAGGGGAGTAGAAGGCAAAATTTGCGCCATCCAGTACGCCCGCGAACACCGGATTCCATATTTGGGTCTCTGCTACGGCATGCAGCTGGCGGTGATCGAATTTGCTCGCCACGTCGCCGGTCTCACCGACGCTCACACCACCGAAGTCAACCCCAAAACTTCCGCCCCCGTCATCCACGCCATCCCGCGCGACGACAAACGCCAGACCATCAAAGGCGAAGGCGCTAGCATGCGCCTGGGTGCCTACGATGCTCTCATCAAACCAGATACTCTTGTAGACGAAATTTATACAAAACATCATGCTTTCCGCGATAAATCAAAGCAATTAGTCAGCGAGCGTCACCGCCACCGCTTCGAGGTCAACAATGCCTACCGTGAGCAACTCGCCAACCAAGGTCTCGTTTTTTCCGGGACTTCGCCCGATGACTTTTTCGTCGAATTCATCGAGTTGCCCCGTGAGGTACATCCGTTTTTCGTCGCCACCCAAGGCCACCCCGAGTACAAATCCCACCCGCTCGCGCCTCATCCGCTGTTTACCGAGTTCGTCCGCGCTGCCGTGGCTCAACACGCCGGCGCTCAAACCGATAATTAGAAAGGAGGCCGCATGGCCGACGCACATTTACCGCTGCTGGGAGAAAAATTCCCCAGCCTGAGCGTGGACACCACCCAGGGCAAATTGCCTCTGCCCGACGCTTTTGCCGGGCACTGGTGGGTGCTATTTTCTCATCCGCGCGATTTTACCCCGGTGTGCACCAGCGAATTTCATTCTTTCGCCGCGCACCAAGCCGAGTTTGACGCTTTGGATACCAAATTGATTGGCTTATCTGTAGACGACGTCGCCTCGCATCAATCCTGGGCTGACTGGATTGAAAAAAATCTGGATATGCCCATCAAATTCCCCATCATTGGCGACGATGGCACCATCGCCCAAACTTTGGGTATGGTCCATCCGCAAAAGGGCAATGCTGCCGTGCGGGCCGTATTTGTCATGGACGCCACCGGCACCATCCGCACCATTTTGTGGTACCCGCCGGAACTGGGTCGCAATATTAGCGAAGTGGTCCGGATTGTGCGGGCGCTGCAATTGGGTGACGGTCACCAAGTGGCCACCCCGGCCGATTGGCCGCAAAACCAACTCATCGGCGACAAAGTGATTGTCTTCCCCACGCCGGAACAAGCGGCGGCCGATGGGGTGCCCGGTGCAGAAAAATTCGCCCCGTGGTTTAACTATAAAAGTGTCAAGTAAACTTGACATCGTTGATGTGAGTTCAAGTTGCGCGCCAGGCCTTCGGCCTGGCGCGCACATTTGTTCATTTGATGCGTGTCAAGTAAACTTGACACTTTCCCGCTGTGATACAATATAATAGTATGCCATTGCCTTGTCGCTACATTTATATCATCTGTACCCTGGTTGCGCTCGCCACGCTCGGTTGGTGGAGCGCCAATCACTGGACCCGCTCACACGCGCTCACCCCCGCCAGCGACACGCCCGTCGCTCCCGCCGATCCCCTCGCCGATGTACCCGCGCGCGCTCGTGCACTCACCATTCCCGCATTGCGGGAGCGCACTTATCACAGCCACCTCAATGTAGAAAAACTCCTGGAAACCGGCCCCAACTATCGCGCTTATTTGGCCAGTTACGATTCAGACGGCGCGCGCGTCTACGGTTTGCTCACCATTCCCACCGGCGACACACCAGAAGGCGGTTGGCCCGCCATCGTCCTCATGCACGGCTACGTCAATCCGTCCACCTATCAAACCAACGGCACCGCCTATCGCGGTTGGTGGCAATCAGCCGCCCGCGACGGCCGGTTTG
The DNA here is from genome assembly GCA_017431585.1 of bacterium. Classification (GTDB taxonomy): domain Bacteria; phylum Patescibacteriota; class Microgenomatia; order UBA1400; family PJMF01; genus RGIG2560. The sequence goes on from JAFRKU010000010.1 coordinate 5,934, forward strand.
CCATTTTCAAACCCGACATGCGCGGCCACGGCCGATCAGAAGGGATCGCCACCGGTCCGTATTATTCCGCCGATTACGTCATCGACGCCCTCAATGCTCGCGCCGCTTTGGCCAGCAACGAGCTTATCAATGGCCAGCAAATCGGCTTCTGGGGCCACTCCATGTCTGGTAACACCCTGTTGCGCGCCGCTGCCGCGGCTCCAGATATACCAGCACTCGCATTGTGGGCCGGAGCAGTCTACACTTACCAAGACCTGGTCGATTATTGGATCACCGATCCCAGCTACTCGCCCGAGCGCGACCACACCACAGCTCGCGCCGCCCGCGAAGCCAGTGACAGCGACAGCCTCTTTGACCCGCGCCGCTCACAATCGCCAGACTTTAGCACCCCCTTTTGGCACGCCATGATTCCCACCAACTATTTAACTGACTTGCAAGGCGCCATCACTATTCATCACGCCTTGGATGATACCGTCGTCAGTTATCGCTACAGCGAGGACTTAAACGCCCTATTGGATCAAACCAGCGTCCCACACGAATATTTTACTTACCCCAGCGGCGGCCACAACTTGACCGGCGCCACTTTCAGCACAGCTTTGAGCCGAACCTTGGATTTTTTCGCCCGTCACTTGTGATATAATAGTCACCGTTAATTTATGTCAAAAATATTTTTCCATCTTGCCTTCTTTTGGTTAGCACTCAGCTCACTATGGCTCGCCGGCGGCCCGCCCGTCGCCCTGGCCAGCGATTATCCCACCTATACCGGCACTTTTGCCACCGCCAGTGTTTCCATGATCAACGCCCGCAACTATCGCGCGCCCTATATTTACTCCGATAGCTATTTGCTCGAGTCTGATTCCACTGTCAATCACCCCGGTTTAGCCCACGCCAGCGCCGCCCTCACTCTGGCGGCTTTCCCGCATTACGACGAACAAGGCGACGTCGATTTTTCCGCCGCTAGCCAAACCGG
>JAFRKU010000087.1 GCA_017431585.1 bacterium
AGCAATGAGGTGACGATTGATGGAATCAATCTCTGCAAACACCCTGGCACTCGATTGGAGAAAGTGTCTCATTGTGACAAAAGCGTTCATTATTCGAATACTCATTTGGATGGCGGTGTCACTGTGGAGGACTGCAGAAAGCATGGCAACACCTTGTTCGGTAAATGCATATGGTGGACGGCGCAAACCAATTTTATCCGCACTGGAGGTCGCAAATTGCGACCTCCAATTCTCGAACTCTTGCTCACTTAATTGAAACATAAAGCTCACTGGAAAACGTTCGCTGTTGCGCTTTACTTGTTCATTTAGACGCTTAGTTGGTACTCCGTATAATTCTGCCAAGTCGCGATCTAGCATAACGTATTGGTTCCTGATCGCCAGGATCTTTGATTCTATATTTTGAGTAATTATTTGCTCTTGTGATTGCATTTTGTATATTTATACCATAAAAAGCCAAAAATTGCAAGAGTGAAAAGTCGCATACATCTGCGCCCCCCTCGCGGGGGGGCGCAGCACATCTAAAAAAGTAGAAAGAGTAGTAAGTGACTAATTGAGGCGGGTGATGCGAGCGGCACCATTGCCGGTATGGCCCACGCCACTGGCGTAGTAACCGCCGGATGGATTGGGCATTTGCTGAAGTGAGCCTTTCACGTTTGTCCAGGAATAACCAGCACCGTCAATCATTACAGTATCGGTAAAACTTAAACCTGTAGGACTAAGTGAGCAAGCGTTATTAGTAGTGCCAGTGGTACAGCCGGATTTAGGAGTAGTATCAGTTAAACTAGTGACTCCGACGCAGCCGGTGTGGCCGGAGATGTAAGAGGAACCGCCGCCAGCGCCAGAATGATTAGAAGCACTACCTCCATACCATCCAGAGCCTCCGCCACTTTGCGCCCACGCATCTGAATTGTCCGGATTTTGGCAGGCTGCGCCAAAATAGCCTTTTGCTTTAGAAGACATTATTTCACCATAACACATTTGCTGTCCGCCAGATACTTGTGTTCCCCCAGAAGATTGACAATAGCCATAGCCATTAGTATGATTGATAGCCTGCCCGCGTATTCCGTACAATCCTCCACCGTCGCCACCCTTGCCGTCACCATATCCTTCGGCACGAGCGTCACCACCACCGCCGGCGCCAGCCACCAAGATACGACTACGCAGAGAATTATCATTATTCCAAGATCCGGATATGGTCCTAATGTCACTAGCACCACCTCCGCTACCACCGTAAAAACTTTGCCCACCAGTCAAGTAGCCGCCGCCATTCCAACCCCCAGTATCTGTATTCGTTCCTTGGCCACCTATGTATACGTAAAAATTCATCTTTGTATTCATCATGATTGTACCGCTCACATAGCCTCCATATCCACCCACGTAAGTTGTGCCACCATAATTGCTACTGTTTCCGCCTCTTGCTCCCCACAACTCTACCTGATACTGACACCCGGCGTACGCCGTAAAGGTCTGATAGTTTCCCGTATAAGTGAAACCTTTGCTAGCGCCAGCATACGTGAGGACCGGGTCAGCGCAAGTATACGGTTTTACTGCTTGATAGCGGTTGACGGCGATTTTTACAAACTTACTGCTGCCGATCTGGATGACTTCACCCAGCTGCGCGTCTTTAATCTTTTTGGTCGTAAGGGTGGACGTAGCAGCGTAGACGGTTCCTTACTTATATTCATACTCCCTTAGGTTGGGCTCTTCGAGCCCGCCCGTTCCCCCTATCTTAGGGGGAATGTTTGCCAACGTTACCAATGCGGCCACCAAAAAGATCCGCCCATAAACAGTGCGCATACTGCCTTTCATTTGTATCTGCTAGTGCCGGAGATCGCAAACCTCAGTATATACTAAAGGTGAGCGATACACGTACTGTCGTACTTCCGGCGACACCATTAATGCAAGGAAATAAGAGGGAAAAATTATGCACTAATACCGGATAAAGCATCACTCACCTTATTGCGTGCACAATTCCAAGGCTCCTTCGTCCCTGCTCTAGTGTCATCGGATGTGATTAATCGTGTGTTGATTTTCCTCATCTTAGAATTTCACTCAGACTCCCTTCTCTTATTCCTTATTAATGGTGTCAACTGGTATTATATCACATTTTATTAATGTGTCAATGACTAGATTGTACACATTTTGTGCTCAAAATGCCACACGCTACCGCGCCAGTGCCACACAAAAGGCGCAAAATGCCACACAGTTTATGATATATTTACCAGGCGAAAAATGAAAAGTAATGCCACACGTGTGACATTTCGTGCCACACAAAATGAAAGATTAACTATTTTCGGCCGGATAAATGGTGACTTTTAGCGGCGGTTGCGCAGGAAAGCCGGCGGCGCGAAAACGTCGTTTTCATCGCTGTAAGAATCCGTTTCCGTTTTGGCTGGGGTGGGACGTGAGGGCGGATAACTGGGTGCGGCTTGATCAATGTTGCTCGTCTGCTCGATTTTGATCGCGCGCGGCGTAGGGATGGGATCGTAAGCCTGCCGGGGCGCAAACTGCGTGGCGACATTACCAAGTGGCATTGTCAGGGGATCTGGTTTGATGTCGGCGCGTGGCTGTACAAAGTTAGTCGGTGTCTCGCTGATTTGGATTTTGGGCGGTGCGGGATTGAGCGTACTTGCCGGCAAGGGTGAGGCCGGGATGGCAGCAGCAGAGCTCGCGGCTGGCAGTGGCCCACCAAGCGGCGCAAAACGTTGATCGTAGGGAATGCTTCCCGGGATGTAGGCGTGCTCTTCAAAGCCGGTGGCGATGACACTGATGCGGATTTTACCCATCATTTCTTCACGGATCGCCGAACCAAAAATAATGATGGCATCGGGATCGGCGGTAGACTGGATGATCTGGCTAGCTTCGGAGATTTCTTGCATCCCGAGATCCGGACCGCCGATAATATTATAAAGAATGCCTTTAGCACCATCTACAGACAGTTCCAAAAGTGGCGAGGAAATGGCCATGCGCGCGGCAATGACAGCCCGGTTTTCGCCTTCGCCCTCGCCGATACCCATCATCGCGGTGCCGGAGTCCGTCATGACCCGTTCTACGTCTTTGAAGTCGACATTGACCAGGCCCGGCATGGTGATGAGATCAGAAATGCCTTGCACGCCTTGCCCGAGGACATTATCGGCCAAGTGAAACGCTTCAATGAGCGTCATTTTTTTGTCGACCACATCCAAGAGGCGTTGATTGGGGACGACAATGAGTGCGTCCACGTAATCTTTGAGGTTTTCGATGCCGTCTTCGGCGATGCGCATACGTGCATTGCCCTCAAACATAAACGGCTTGGTGACGACAGCTACACTGAGCGCGCCTGCTTCCTTGGCGATTTGGGCTACCACTGGCGAGGCGCCAGTACCGGTGCCGCCGCCCATGCCGGCAGTGATGAAGACCATTTCGGTATCATACATCACTTCTTTGAGCTTTTCGCGCGACTCTTCGGCGGCGGCTTGGCCGACTTCGGGATTGGCGCCTGCACCCAAGCCGCGGGTGTAATTATCGCCGATCTGGATTTTGGTTTCGGCCAGCGAATTCATGAGTGCTTGAGCATCAGTGTTGACACTGACAAATTCCACGCCGTGTATTTGTTTGGAGTCAATCATGGAATTGATGGCATTACCGCCGCCACCGCCCACGCCGATGACTTTAATCTTTGCAAATGTGTTATTGGTTGGTTTGATCTGTGCCATAACTTCTCTCTGTCCTTTGTTTGTTGATCATACTATATCACAAAAATCTTAAATTTGACGAGCAATTTTGCTCTACGGCATCCATTTTTTAAATTTCCTCGCCACTTCATTAATAAAACTGGGCAGATTGCTTTGCTTGGCGCTGGCTGCAGGATCACTAATGGGCGCTGCTGCTTGTTCATGATTGGCATAGCGCAGCAAACCGATCACTGTAGCATAAATCGGATCATCAAGGTGACGGATGACACCATCAATACCACGCGGTACACCGAGACGCACTTGCATCCCGAGGGTTTGCATGGCCACTTCACCCACGCCAATGGCTTTGGCCCCGCCACCGACGAGGACAGCACCGGCGCCCAGTTTGTCGGCGATTTTATTTTTTTTGAGGTCATCAGCGATGAGACTAAAAATCTCCCGATGTCTAGCGCCGATGACGGTGCGCACGAGCATGGCTTTGGAAACGGTCGCTGGTTTGACGCCGGGATCGTATTTGGTGAGGTCAAATATATCGGCCGCTTTGTAACGGCGGCGGAATTCTTCACGGGTCTCGCCTTCACGCTGTTTGATGGGTTCACTGGCGTCTTTGGATAAATCAAGTTTGATGCGTTCTGCTTTGTCTAAACCGACGCGGGTGTAGGCGTTAATGTCTTGTGACACGTAGCGGCTGCCGATCGGCACCACGCCCGAAAGCTGGATCGCACCGTCAAGATAAACGCAATAGCTGGTCGTATCCGCGCCAATATCAATGCAAATGACACCAGCATTTTTTTCGTTGTCGTCAATGACGACTTCGCTGGCGGCATAGCCGCCAAAGACAAATGATTCCTTTTCTAAGCCGATCGTAGCCAGGGCCTTTTCGAGGTTGCGCAGCACGGCGGAGGAAGCAGTAATCATGTGAATTTCGACTTCTAGGCGCTGACCGACCATGCCTAATGGATCAAGGATACCTTCTTGATCATCAACTTTGTAGGTGCGAGGCGTGACAGTGAGCACTTCTTGGTCAGCGGGAAGATTAATGGCGCGCGCGGATTCGATGGCGCGGTCAATGTCAGATTCTTCAATGCCGTCATCACTCGCCACGACCACCACGCCGTTGGAATTACGATAACCAATATGAGCGCCAGAAACGTTGACATAAACTTTATCGACATTATTGCCACACATTTGCTCAGCCATAGCCACGGAGCGCTCGAGAGTCTGGGTGGCTTGCTCGAGGTTGACGATATTGGCCCGGCGGATGCCAACCGAAGGGACATCTCCAATGCCCACGATTTTAAAATTGCCGTCAGCTTCCCGACTAGCAATTAGGGTGACAGTGTGACTGGAGCCGAGATCAACTGCGGCAATCATTTCTTTTCCGGTGGCGCTTTTTTGTATCATAGTGCTTCTTTATAAACTATTTTTATCAAAAAATCAAGTATCAATTTCTTTACTCCATTATATCACACTCTTGCTCTTTGTGGGCGGACAAATTTTGCGATTTTGTCTAATTTACCAAGTCTCGCACGACGGGGACATTGAGCCGCAAGTCAATTTCCTGATACTTGTCGCTGTGGCGGTTTTTTTCGACGTAGTAAAGTTTTTGCAGGTTTTCATCCAGCTGGAAGGGGTCCACATCATAGACGGCATTGGGCGTGGCAATTTGCATGTGACCGCGCGAGTAGAGAGTCACCCACTGCCAATTATCCCGGTGCCCGCGCGAATAAAAATCCAATTCCAGAAATTTTTGATGCAAAAGTTCGTCCACCCCAAACTGAGCCAGCCGCTCATTGAGCGGCGCGTAATGAGAGCGGATGTGAATGAGGTCGGCTTCGCCCGTGGCGATCGTGTAGCGGCCGTCAAGACTAAAACCGAGAGGGCTGCCATCGCCAATACTAAGTGAGTAGACTGGCGACGGGAAATGATAGTCGGCAATGACACTATCGGGCAGGATCTTATAGTACGTGACATAGTCAAAATCAGTCCCCTCAGTGTGGGCGCTTTCCAGGATAGTGGCAAAATCTGCAAAAAGCAGCGGTTGGCCCTGCAGCTTGTGGGCAGCCTCCCACAGCGACGCTGAGCAAGGCATGTTCGTGCGATTGATGATGCAACCCACCCGGCGCACCACAAAAAAGCGACGGGTCAAAAAATAGATGACCACGAAAAAAATCAACAGTGCCAAAAGCCAAAAAAGGGGGCGGATGAGTTTGCGATCTGATCTTGAAGACGGGCGCACCTTTGTACGGGGAGAGTGGTAATTGCTTGCGGGTCGTTTGGCGTAGCGCGGGCGTGATGGTCGGAATGTTTTGGCGGACATATTGGGTATTATATCACGAAAAGTGACATCGTACACGTAGCATTTCGGGCCGCGCAAAATGACAAAACGGCGGGGAAATTTAGCTGATCTTACTCGCCACTGCCCCACTTAAGCTCACTGCGCA
>JAFRKU010000088.1 GCA_017431585.1 bacterium
GAGTAGCATGTGGCCGCCGGGGTGGTAAAACCAGTCGCCGGTGTGATCGCGCTCGATAACGGCTTGATACAATTTGTCCAGGATAAACGGGGCATCAGGGCGAGCTTTGATCCGGGCGTGACCGGTTTTGCTGTCTTTTTTGATGACTAGCATGTAGCCGGCTTTTTGGGCCACGGGTAGCACGGCTTCGCTGCCGGTTTCGATGGCAAAAGCACTTTGGCCGTTGGCTAAGGTGAAGACAATCCCCTCTCCGAGTTTTTCGGCGGCTTGGACGTGTTTTTTCATGGAAGCATAGACAAAATCCAGCAGACGACCGCCGAGTTCCACCTGATAGCTGTCATCATTGGTGGCGGTGGCGTCCATGGCGTCGATGATTTGGTGGAGCATGAATTCGTAGCGGGGGTGATTGGCGTCGGGCCAAAATGCTTCGCCAAAATGATCAACGTCGGTGATGTGCTCAACCATGAGTTTCAAGGCGGTATCGGAAGTGTACTCTGGGTGCACGCGCAGCAGGTAAGCGTAAACTAGTGAGCAAGCGCTGTATTGGGGACCGGCTTTTTCAGGAGTATGATGGTCAAATTCGCCCCGGCCAGTATCCACGTGGGTGACATCTGCCATGGCAAAGCCGAGTTGAGCGGCTGTTTCGGGGGCGATCGTCTGGCCTGCGGGTACGAAAGCGACTTTACTGCCGCCGTAGTGCTGATTATCGAAACGTTGGAGCAACCAGATGGCGCCGATGGCGTCTAAATCTGGGACTTGATGAGCGACAATTAATCGTGGCATACTATTATTATACACCTGATTGACACATTTTGTACCTTGAAAAAATAGTGCCCCCCGGAATGTGACCGGAGGGCTATCAAAAAAAGGTATGGAAGAATCGGAGGCGCTCTTGCTTGGCAAAGGAGAAATTTGAGCGCCCATAGGTTTCTGCACCCATGGCGTAAGGTGCCCTCCCCTATGAGGAGGAATTTATGATAAACGCCCGCGGCGGGTGTTTAAGCCATTTTTCCATACAAAAGATCGTTAGCCGCCGAAAGTTTGCTCGCTGTGAACAAATTTCGATGACAAGCTACCATTATATCATATATAGTTACATTTGTCAAGAGGCAATTTCGCCTGGTGTAGACAAAAGGTCTCAAAAGCCCACAAAGGCGATCGCAAAGGGATTTTTTGGCAGGCGAAACTTGTTATCAATCAAAAATCTGGAGTGCTAAATAGTCAAGTGAGCGACGAAAGATTGGGGCTGTCCTGGGGGCGGTAGTTGCCGCCTATCAGCGCTTCAAATGAGGTCGCAAGTTATAGGCTGTGCACGCTCGCCAGACGGGAAAATATTATAGGACTTTAGGTAAAGTCCTTATAAGTAATGAAATATTATAGGATGTTTACGTAAAGTCCTATAATATTGAATTTTTAAATTATAGGCTATGGAGGTGATTGACCGATAAGGGCGACTTTTTATAGGATTTTCGGTTTTTATTTGGTTTTAGCCGACGATTATGGGACTTTTGGGGCCGCTAGTATGCGGTGGGCGGGCAATTGTACAATGTTTTTGTACAAAAAGAGCACGGTGACGGTAGCCGCATTGGCGGCGAAAAAAGCGCGGCGAGATGCGACGCTGCGGGTGATGACTTGATAATAAATAGTTATTGGCGGTCAAAAGGCGCCTTGGGCTGGGCAGACGAGTGGGTAGAATATAAAGCTAACATTTTATTACAGGTCTAGCTGGTGTGGCGAGGACGCGGTTGGCGGCTGCGAGTGAAAAAGTAGTTACTGGATGGTTATCAGTATGACTATGGGATAAAAAACGCGGCTGTGGCTCAGCAAGTCAGGAAAAATTTCAACTTATAGGTTTAAAATGTGTGATTTTTAATCATTATAAGAGAGTTGAGAAGGTAAAATAAGAGTAGTGGACAGCCGGCTGGGATAGATTTAATTTAACACTGATTTTTTTCTTAGCAAACGAGACGTGAGAGTGCTAAAAATACTCCTGCTGAATTTGCGCCGATACGAGCTAGTTTTTATCAGATTGAATGCGAGCGCTGGCTGGCGTTGACCAATGTGAGTGATGATCCGATCATATAGACTCACCAGAGGAAACGGAGCGACTGGGCGTTGCAAAAATGCTGCCAAGTTGAGAGCTGATAAGAATTAATTATACATAATCAACCGCGGCGAGAAGCGAAAGGCTGATACTAGTGAGCACTGGCCCAAATGGACCTCTTATGTACCGGCAGTCATGAGGCTGATAATATTGGTGCTGGCTGACAAAATGTGGCACCCGATGGCAACAGATAGCAATTTGGCAGCGGAAAAAAGTGGATTTTGAGGTATAATCAGTCAGATGTTACCAAAAAGAGATCGGATCAGATACCGTCTGGAGAGTGAGTTTTTTACTCACGCTCGGGAGTGGAATTGCACCTGGGGACGCTGGCGCTATCGGCTCGAAGAGACGGGAGTGGGCGCCAAAGTGGCAATTATTGTGCCCAAAAAATTTGTGGCGCAAGCGGTAGCGCGTCACAGGGCGAAGCGGCGGGTGGCGAGCGTGCTGGCAGAATTTTATCCGACGTGGCCGGCGGGTGAGTATGTTTTGAGCCTAAACCAGGAGGCGGTGCAGATCAGCCAGGCTCAAATGCGCGCCGACATGGCATTTTTTGCGCACCAGCGGTTGGGTGCGCAATCTGAGGCGCCAGCGGGCGCAAAATGTGATAAAATAGCAGATATTGACACCAGAGAGGAAAGATAAGTTATGAACATTTTAGTACCGATGTCTTGGTTGGGCGAATATTTGCAGACTGATCTGGCGCCGGCGGAAATTGCGCGCTGGGGCGCTTTGCATGGGCCGTCTTTTGAGCATATTCTCGAGCGCGAAGGCGAGGCGGTGTTTGACATTGAAATCACCACTAATCGCGTGGATGCGATGTGTATCAAGGGACTGGCGCGGGAGTTGGCGGCGATTTTGGGCGACCAGGCGGCGGCGCCCCGTTTACACGAGACGGTGACGGTGGATTTGCCGGTACAAACCAAAAAAACATTGCCTGTGCCGGAAATAGTGGTGGAAACTGAGGTAGTAAATAAAATTATGTGCGTGGTGCTGGATAAGGTAGCCAATGTTGCTTCGCCGGCACGGGTGCAAAAGCGTTTGCGCCAGATTGAGCAAAACACTCATGGCGTGATTATTGATATGACTAATTATATGACACACGAGTTGGGTCATCCATGTCACGCTTTTGATTATGATAAAATCATGGCTTTAGGTGGTAAAATTGTGATCAAACAGGCTCAAGCAGGCAAAAAGTTTGTGACTTTGGACGGCAATGAATATACCACCGTGGGCGGCGAAGTGGTCTTTGAAAATGACAAAGGAGAAATCATTGATTTACCGGCAATAAAAGGCACATTGAACACAGCAATTGATCAAAATACTCAACGGGTGTTGTTTTGGTTGGAAAACATGAGTGCGCCAGTGGTGCGCCAGGCGAGTATGAGTCACGCTATCAGGACGGTGGCGGCGATTTTAAATGAGAAAAATGTGGATCCGAATTTGGCAGCGGAAGTGCTAGTAGCGGGTTGCCAGATGCTGCAAAAAGAGGCGGGCGCGAAAATTGCTTCGCCTGTTTACACCTGGACCAATCCTCACTGGCAAGAACAGACGCAACCGGTGGATTTGCATTGGCAACGGTTGCGCGACTATCTAGGAGTGACGGTGGAGCGCGAGCGAGTGGAGCGGTATTTGACGGATCTGGGTTTCACACTGGTGAGGCAAAATGACCAGGTGATGAGCGTGCGTGTGCCGAGTTTCCGGCGACATGATGTGACAATCGAGCAAGATTTGATTGAAGAGGTGGCGCGGTTGTACGGTTATCATAATTTGCCGAGTCGGTTGGATTTCCCGGTGGTAGATTTGCCGGTGCAACCCAAATTCGATTTTGCCTTGGAAACGGCGTTTAAACACTTTTTGGTCGACAATGGTTTAAGCGAAGTGTATACATATTGGGCGGTAGGCCGTGAACTTTTGACCAATGACGAGCAGACGTATTTGCGGCTGGAAAATCCGCTGACTGATGACAAAGTGTATCTGCGACAGCAACTGCTACCCAGTTTACAAAAAGTTTATGTGGACAATCGACCAGATAAACGGGAAGTAGCGGGCATTTTTGAAATGGCCAATGTCTATTTTCCAGGCAAGACGACTGACAGCGTGGACGAAAGATGGCATCTGGCGCTGGTGACTACTCTCCCCTATCGCCAACTGCGCGCCCTGATAGAAAAAATGTTGCGTTTGGGCAATATTAGCGTGGATATCGATCAAAGTGGCGTCATTAGTGCGGGCCGGCAACATTTAGGCAGCATTCAGAGTCTGACGGAAGGTCTGCTGGGCGTGGAATTAGAGATGTCGGCGGTGCTGGCGGCCAAAAAACGACTGATAATTTCGGGGAATTTGGCAACGACGCCGATTGTGCACGAAGATATCACTTTTGTGATTGACAACGTGCCGATTAGCGATGTGATCAAGCGAATGCAGCAGGTGTCGCCTTTAATTAAACGGGTGCAGTTGGGCGAGATTTATCGCGATCACTACACATTTCATTTGGAATTTCAAGATCCGGCTAAAAATTTAACGTCTAGCGAACTTTTGCCGGTGCGACAAGCGATAGTGGCGACTATGAACAAAATTGGAGCTAAATTAGTGGGGCAATTGTCTGCTCCAGGCGGAATTGCCTCTTGACAAATGTAACAATGTGTGGTATAATATAGGATATGCAAACGAATACGGAACAATTGAGAACATGGTCACCAGAGCAAACTGGTGAGTTGGTGACACCCGCTAGTGTGGAAACGGACGCGCCGGTGGCGCCGGAGGTAGCCTCTCTGGAGAGCGAAGCGACTTTTGATCAAGCGCCTGAAAGCGAGACGGTCGCGCCCACATTTGAGGCTACGACTGCGGCGACATCACCGGTGGCCACAGACAGCGAAATGGCCGAAGCGAATGAGCCGGTGCTATCTGCCGCCAACAAACGATTAGTTGACAATGATTTTATGCCGATTGCGGATGAACATCCGCTTAAAACGCGGCTGGATATCGCCATGTCGCCAGTGAGCAAGGCTTACGGCTGGAACAAGATGGCCAGTCGCTTGCAAAACCAACGCTTCGAGCGCGGTGTGGTCTAATTTGGGGTCGCGGCCGAGCCTTTTTGGGGGTATAATATCCCCATGAATAATCTGTACACGATGGGGGAAGAGTTGCTGGCGATGATTATCCCGGCGGCGGTAAGCGTGGCGTGGATATTGGTGCTGGGGCTAGTGGGGTACGTGCTGTTTCATATCTGGATTAATCGCGATCGGGCGCGTCAGGCGGCCCAGACGGTGACGCTGCTGGTACGTTTGCCCAAAGACAATGAGACCAAAATTGAAGCGGCTGAACAGATGTTTGATGCGATACACGCGCTGAAATTGACGACGTGGGAATCTTTGAGCCATCATGAGCCGAATTTTGCCATTGAAATCGTGGCCCGCAAGGAAGATATTGCTTTTTATTTGAGCGTGCCGCAAGATTTGCGGGATTTGATTGAAAAAGATATTCACGCGGCGTATCCGAATGCAGACATCGCTCCTGTGGTGGCGCCCAATATTTGGACATTGGGCAATCAAGTGGCTTTTACGCAGCTGAAACTTTTCGGCGGCGATCGTTGCCCGATTAAAACTTATCGGGAGTTGGCCAATGACGGCTTGCAGACGCTGACGAGTGCTTTGTCGAAAATGGGTGATGACGAGGGCGCGATCGTGCAATTTTTGATCCAGCCGACAGGCGAGCGGTTTCGGAATCAAAGTTTACGTCTGGTGCGACGCCAGCAAGAGCGCAGCAGTGATGCCAGCCAATCCTTTGAGGCCGACGGTCACGAATTGCAAGCGATGGAAGAAAAAGTCAACAAATCGCTGTTTAAAACGGCTATTCGGGTGTGTGTGAGTGCCAAAACGCGGACAGTGGCGAATTCGCATTTGAAAAACATTGTGGGCAGTTTTTCCCAATTTGACACGCCGCAAACTGGTTTGAGGGCGCGAGCGTGGATACCTTGGCCCCACTTTTTCCAAAAAAACTTTATTTATCGATACACTGCGTTTTTTGGTGATCATAATTTGCTGACTTTTAATTCGGAGGAGCTGGCTTCACTGATTCATTTCCCCAATCGCTCGGTGGAAACCCATCACATTCGCTTTTTGTATGCCAAAAATGCGCCGGCGCCGCGCGAGATTCCCACGACGGGTTTGTATCTGGGTAAATCGGTGTATCGGGGGGATTCGCGGGAAATTTATATGGATTTGCCGGATAGACGGCGACATATGTACATCATTGGGAAAACTGGCACGGGTAAATCGGAATTTTTGAAAGAGATGATTTTGCAAGATATCGCCAATGGCTCGGGGGTGTGCGCGATTGACCCGCATGGCGAGTTTGTGGAAGATATTTTGCAGATGATTCCGGCGGAGCGGGCCGAGGACGTGATTTACTTTAATCCTTCGGATTTAGAGCGGCCGCTGGGCATGAATATGATGGAAGCGGACACGGAGGAACAGCGGCATTTCGTGGTTAGTAGTGTGATTGGTCTGATGTATAAGTTGTATGATCCGCATCACACGGGGATTATCGGGCCGCGGTTTGAGCACTCGATTCGCAACGCCATGCTGACGATCATGTATCGCAAAGGAGCCACGTTTATCGAGCTGGTGCGGTCGCTGACGGATGATAATTTTGTGCAAGAATTGTTGCCGTTTGTGGATGATCCGATGGTGAAACGTTACTGGACCGATCAAATGGCGAAAACGTCTGATTTTCACAAGTCGGAAACGCTGGATTACATTGTGTCTAAGTTTGGGCGATTTGTGACGAATAAAACGATGCGCAATATCATTGGTCAGCCGGTGTCGGCGTTCAATTTCCGCCAGGCGATGGATCAAAAGAAAATCATTTTGTGCAATTTATCGAAGGGTATTTTGGGCGAGGAAGATGCCAAATTTTTGGGGCTTATTTTGGTGCCGAAAGTGTTGACGGCTGCCATGTCTCGTCAGGATGTACCAATGGAACAGCGCGAGGATTTTTTCTTGTATGTAGACGAGTTTCAAAATTATGCGACGGAAGATTTTGCCACGATTTTGTCGGAAGCGCGCAAGTATCGATTAAATCTAATCGTGGCCAATCAGTTTATTGCGCAGATTGAAGACGATGTGCGCAATGCCGTTTTTGGCAACGTGGGTACGATTGTCAGCTTCCGGGTGGGTGTCAATGACGCCCAATATTTGGAGCACGAATTTGCGCCGGTGTTTACCGAAACTGATTTGACTAATATCGAAAAGTTTCATGTCTACGTTAAAACTATTGTCAAAAACGAACCAGTGATGCCTTTTTCCATGTCGCTGTGGAAAGACATGTCTCAGGTGCAAGCACGGATGAATCCGGAGCTGGCCACGATGATTAAACAGTTGTCCAGACTGAAATACGGCAAAGACAAAGCGGAAGTGGAGGCCGAAATTGCGCAACGGGCGCGGTTGATTTAAATATTATAGGAAAAAATGAGTCATGCAAATTGAAGACTTTTTTACATCTAAAGTAGTAGTTATTACTGGTGCATCGGGATTTATTGGTTCGCATCTTTCGGAGCGTTTGCTGGCGGCCGGCAACAGAGTGATAGGTGTGGACAATTTTATCACTGGAAACCGAAAAAATACCGAACATTTAGCCCAAAATCCCCATTGGGAATTGTTTGAGCAAGATATTTGTGATACACAGGGATTAAATGCGCTTTTAGACAAAATTTTGTCTAAATATGACCGGATCGATATGGTGTTGCATTTCGCTTCGCCAGCGTCACCGCCTGGCTACCAGCGGCATCCGCGAGAAACTTATTTGGTCAATTCACTGGCGACGGATAGTCTGCTGGCTTGGTTGCGAGGGCATTCACCAGAGAGTCGCTTCCTGTTTGCGGGAACGTCTGAGGCCTATGGCAATCCGCAAGTGCATCCGCAACCGGAAACTTATTGGGGTAATGTTAATCCCAATGGGCCGCGCAGTTGCTACGATGAAGCCAAACGTTTGGGTGAGACGATTTGCGGCGTTTATGACCGAGATTTTGGTTTGGATACGCGGATTGTGCGCATTTTTAATACCTATGGTCCACGGATGGATTTGGCTGACGGGCGCATTTTACCGCAATTTATCCAGGAAATCCGACGCGGTCAGCCGCTGACGGTGTATGGCGATGGCAGCCAGACGCGCTCGTACTGCTTTATAGATGATTTGGTGGAGGCCGTTTTACGCTTGGCGGCTAGCCCGGATGGAGCGGGACAAACGGTTAATTGCGGTAATCCTGGCGAATACACCGTTTTGCAAACGGCGCAAATTTGCAATCAAGTGGCGGGTCGAGCGGCTGAGATGATCGAGTTTCGGCCTTTACCCACGGATGACCCCTTGCGGCGGCGGCCGGATATTACCAAAGCGCGTCAGTTGCTTTCATGGGAGCCAAAAGTGGCGTTTGCGGACGGTTTGCGAGTGATGATGACACATTATGGAATTGATGTAAAAAATTGATCAAACTTGTTAAAAATATTGATTGAAAGGTAAAATATGTCCAGTGTTTTACAAAATGATTATTTCCGAGTGACCATTTGCGGCGCCGGCAAGGTGGGGATGACGGCGGCTTATGCCTTGCTACTGTCTGGTTTTGCTCAGGAAATAACTTTGTTCGGCCGCCATTTGGATAAATTACAGGGCGAAAAATTGGATTTGGAGCATGCTATGGCGCTGTCGCACAAAACGAAAATCAGTATTACGGATAAGTATGAGGATCTGGCGGGAACGGATGTGTTCGTGTTTTGCGCGGGCGCAGCGCAAAATCCCGGCGATACGCGGCTGGATTTGGCTAGCAAAAATTTGAGTATCGTGGACCAAATGGCTCCGCAGCTGCTGGAGGCGGCGCCGGAAGCCATTTTACTGATGGTGGCCAATCCGGTGGATTTGATGACCTATCGGGCGCAAGAGCTCATTAATGCCCGACCTGGCCAGATTTTTGGCAGTGGGACTCTGCTGGATACAGCCCGTTTCCGGTTTCATTTGAGCGAAAGCTTACCGGTGACGAGCCGTTCGATTCACGCTTATGTACTGGGTGAGCATGGCGATCATAGTTTCCCGGTGTATTCGTCTGCGACCATTGGTGGCCAAAAAATGCTTGATTTTCCGGGATTTTCTTTTGAGCAAGCGCAGAGTGCGTACCAAAAAGCCCGCGATGCGGCTTACGCGATTATCGAGAGCAAAGGGGCGACTTATTATGGCATTGGGGCAAGCATTGTCAAAATTGTGCGCTCAATCTGGCGTGACAGCCAATCGGTGCTGCCTTTGTCTACGGTACTGTACGATTATTATGGTCAAAGTCAGATGGCGGCCAGCGTGCCCTGTATTTTGGGCCGGACTGGGATTCAACAGGTGCTGAAGGTGGATTTAAACGAAAGCGAGCAGGCAGCTTTGGCAGCCGGGGTGGCGGCGCTGAAAGATGTGTATAGTAGCGTTTAAATAGCACAAACTAGGTACTACTTGACAAAAACGTAACAATGTGTTATAATCCCGTTCGTGAAAAATCGGACGGATACAGCCAACATAATTTTGGGTAGCGCGCTAGGTTTGTCGCTGCTGGGGGTGGTGGCGTGGCAAATGAGTCAGCGGACGCAACAATTAATTGACGTCCGGGTGATGCAGGTGGCCGCCAGTGACGGCATGAGTGTGATTTTGCCTCAAGACAGCGTGAAATTTGATGATAAGGGGCAGCCTTTCGTGTTGTTGCTGGATCAAAATCGGATGGCTCTACCCTATTTCGTGACGGCTAGCAGTTGGCGGCGCGATTTTTATCGAGTGGATGGCTTGCGGACCAATGATCTGGTGGTGCTGGATAATAAAGTCGCCGTCGGGCAAATGGTCAATTATAGTTTGATTAATCCAGAAGCTGGCCAAAGTGGGCTGGTGGAGCGGTAAATATTATAGGATTTTAACCCATTTTGGCGAATTTTTTCCAGGCGAAAAAATGGCATTATGTCCTATAATATATTTTTATGAAAAGTTTTCCTCGAGTAAAGAAAAAATATTATAGGATATTTGCAGGGTGGTGGCCGCACTAGGATTCGAACCTAGGACCTCTCGAATGTGAATCGAACGCTCTAACCAACTGAGCCATGCGGCCATTTTGCTCTGATAAGAACCTACTTGATATGATATAATCAAGTTCTATGATTATACCACAAAAAATGACTGCTCGACTGAGCAAAATGGAGCAGTTTAATGACAGATTTTGGCATTTCTGGTTTCAACTAGAGACGGGCCAACAATTAGAACGTCTGGCGGGTCAATACGTATCGATTTTGCTACCAGATGGGCAAAGACGGGCCTATTCTATGGCGGATGAGCCTAAGACGCAGCAATTTGAGCTGTTGATTGATATGCTCCCGGCGGGAGCAGGCGTGACCTATTTGCGTCAGCTGCAGCCTGGCGAGACGGTGGAAATTTTGGCGCCCTTGGGGCAATTGGTGGTCAAAGGCCGGGCGGCGCAAAATTATTTGCTGGCCAGCGGAAGCGGGATTTCGCCCTTGCGCTCGATTGTCCGTGATCAGCTGCTGACCCAAAAAAATACTGATGAATGGACTTTAATTTGGTCAATGTCTCATGAAAGCGACTTTTTTTGGCGGGATGAGTGGGCGCAATTGGCAGCAGGACACCAGAATTTTGACTATTATTTATTGGCTGATGACGCTACAGGTGAGGGTGGGATCCAAAAAATGTTCGTGCCGGAACAACTAGCGCTGCTCTCCCCGCCCGCCGAGAGCCATTTCTATCTGTGCGGTGGGCCGGTGATGATGGCAGCGTGTCAAAAATGGCTGACGGAGCATGGTTTCGGGCCGGAAATGGTGACGCTGGAGCACTTCCAAGTGCCCAAAAGAGGCTAAAAATGGGGCAAAAATGGCCAAAAGCCGAAAAATACCCGAAACTTGTGTTAATTGCCCCTTGACAAATTGACAAAAATGTGGAAAATACGATATATCAGACGTATTTGATATAGAAAGGCTGATTAAAAATGAAAAAGTACCTCCCATTTATTTTGCCCGCAGCGGCATTGGTTCTTGTGGTATATTTTGGCTGGCGATGGTATCGCTCGCGAAATGTGGAAAATTTGCCCGCACCAGAGGTGACGGCAGAAACTCCTATTGCCACTTTGCCGGCTGATGAGCGCACGGCTTTGGATAAAATTGCGCGAGGTTTGGGCAATTATCAGACTAGTCAGATGACGCCGAGTTTGAGCGAGGCGATGGGCGAGATTCGCTATGAAATTGTCGACGGCCGGGTGCGGTTTGCGGTGAATGCGAATTTGCCTGTGGATGACGGCGAAGTTTACCGACTGTTTTACAAAACTGCTGGGAGCGATGATTTTCAAGAAGGTAGCACTTTGTCGGCCGGAAAAGGTGGTTTGATAGCTTCAAATGCCGTGTCTGTAGACGATTTGCCGCTGAGTGTCCAGGTTCGACTTTTGGACCAAGTGATTTTGGAAGGGCAAATTCAGGCAAATTGACCCTTGACAAGCCAAGGGACTTGGGGTAAACTCGAGGATAGTACAAAGTAGCCGGGGAAGCCAAGGCATACCGGACACGAAAGGTAACGATGGCAGCATTCAGTTACACTAACAAAAAGGGTCAGGAATATTTCCTGCACACTAAAGAGGTGACGCTCAAAAACGGTCGTAAACAACGCATCTATTTCTTCGCTCGTGAAGTTCGTGATGGCAGTTTGGAGCAAGTGCCAGCTGGTTACACAGTGGTGGAAACTGTGCGCACTGGTATGCCGGTTTTGAAACGCACCAACAAATAATTGGTCAGTAAAAATAACCAAACCCGCCTCATAGAGGCGGGTTTTTGTTGGTGTATAAATGTTTTTAAGAGTAATGGCCTAGAATTGTTGCAAAAATTCTAAGTTGCCGTTGTAAAAATTACGAATGTCGGGGACGTCAATATTGTCTTGCAAAGTGTAGGTCCGCTCTATACCCCAACCGAAAGCAAAGCCGGTATATTGGGTAGGATCGAGGCCGCAGGCTTGCAGTACATGGGGATGAACCATCCCCGCACCGCCTACTTCGTGCCAACCGCTTTTGCAAAATTTGCATTTGTCGCCATTGTCCGTCTGGCCAGTACCGTGGCAGAAGTGGCACGAAAAATCGATTTCAAAACTCGGCTCGGTGAACTGAAAATGGAAGGGGCGAATGCGCGAGCGACTGTCTGGGCCGTAAAACTCGCGGGCGAAATAGTCGAGTACGCCTTTCAGATGCGTAATATTGACGTCTTTGTCCACCATGAGCCCTTCGAATTGATGAAACATTTGGGTGTGGGTGACGTCTTGCTGACGGCGGTAGGTGCGGGCGATATTGATCATGCGAATCGGCGGTTTTCCCAGGCGCAACATTTCGTGCACTTGACCATTGGATGTGTGAGGAGTCATGACCCAGCGAATGTGCTGGTGACCGGGTGTCCCGGGGTGGTGGACAAAAAATGTCTCCCACTCGTCGCGTGCCGGATGACCGGGGGCCATGTTGAGGCGGCCAAAGACGTTTTCGTCGTCGTCGAGTTCCGGATGACGCACCCGAATAAAACCTAAGCGACCGAAAATATCGGTGATTTGCTCGATCATCTGACTGACAGGGTGTAAATGGCCCACGGGGGTATCGGCGGCCGGTAGGGTGAAATCCAGGGCGGGCGTGGGGGGCGCAGTGACGGTGGCCACATTTTTTTGGGCAGCGATGGCTTCGAGACGACTTTTGAGGTCGTTGAGCGCTTGGCCGGCGGCTTTTTTGTCGTTGACGGCGCGAATATCGGCGCTAATCTGCTTGAATAACCCCTTTTTACCTAAATATTTAGTTGACCAATCGGCACTATTGTCGGCCTGGGCTTGGGCTGCCAGCTGCTGGAGGCGGTTGGCAAATTCAGTCAGCGAGATGGTTTGTGACATATGGAGGCTATTATACCATATCAAGCCGGCGGAAGCACGAGGAAAAGGGGCGCAAAATTATATCCTATAATATTTTTTCTTTACTCGAGGAAAATTTTTTATAAAAATATATTATAGGATTAATAACCGAAACTTTGCCTGGATAAAAAAGGCGAAAATTGAGTTAAAATCCTATAATATTTAGGACACAGCGACCACTTCTCTGCTCACTCTTGACAAAAGTGGCACTTTTTGGTATAATATTGGCCAGTTCTTTAGCAAAATAGTTCATCTTAATTTTGGAGGTGTTGGTACGTGTGTAAGAGGTTGGATGCGTGGTTGGAGGCCTGTCAGTGCCTCAACCCACAGCGGGTCAGTGAGTTGCTGACTAGCGGCGAAGAGCTACACTTGACCACGATTAATTTTCTGCAGGTGCACGATGAAGTGCTCCTGTTGGGGTTAGCCCGCGGTTGCGACTTGGCGAAAAATTTCGCTGCTAAGGCAGTGATCGCTGGGTATAAGAGCGCTTTTGCGGCCAACAAAAAGCCGATGATGGTGTCGCACAATAAACGCGTGCGAGCCTGGGGCGACAAGTTGGCAGCACTGGCGCGGATCGTCGCGGTGCCCGTCCATTATAGTTTTTCCATCTGTACCATGGTGGAAAAATGGCTGGATGCGCGAGAGCAAACTTTTGCCGGGCATTTTATTGCCCGGACGGATGCAGGCTTTTGCCACGGAGACTGGGAACAGCAACTTCGGGCGGAACAGGGCAAACTGTTGCAGGCTTTCGCCAAGCGCGGTTTGCAGACGGAAAGCTTGGAGCTGGTGGATCACTTCGTGCTTAATGGTTATGCCAACTGGCAGCATCAGACGCATGAAGTGGTGGATAGCCTGGTGGAGCGGGCACTGGGGGACTTACAAACGGCGGACCAAAAGGTGATTTTAGTCGATGTTCAGGGAGTTTTTTCTGACAGGCGGCTGGCTCGGCAAGTGCGACGCTTGGGGGTACCGGTGATCGGTTTGGTGGATTTGCCGGCGCCAACGGGCGCAGTGAGCTATTTTTGAGGAAGGACGTGTGCCCCGGAGTATTCCGGGGCTTTTTCGTGGTATAATAGCGGCCATGCAAAGATGGTGGACTAAGGTGTGGTTGTTTGTAGTCAGTTTGGTGATACTGGCGCCAGGGGCGCGGGCGGCAGAAAATATCGAAGCCATCGTCCGAGAAGTGGTGGAGGAAAAAATAGTCCAAAATTCCGGCCAAAGTGAGCCACAAACGATCCAGACGCTCAAGTTGGAGTTGACTAGCGGGACGGCGGCGGGGCAACTGATTTCGCTGGAAAACGGGAATTTGCCGGTGACGCATCAGGAAAAATATGCGGTGGGTGACCGGGTGATGGTTTATAATACACCGGAGACGGATGAGTACACGATTGTGGACATAGTGCGCCGGCCGGCTTTGGGCTGGTTGGCGGCGATTTTTGTGGTGAGCGCGCTGGTGGTGGGCCACTGGCAGGGTGCGACGTCGCTGCTGGGCTTGGCGGGCAGTTTTGCGGTGGTTTTTTACTATACTTTGCCTCAGATTGCGGTCGGGCGTGAGCCGATTGGTGTGGTGATCGCCTCTTGTCTGGTGATTGTGCCAATCATTTTCATTTTGTCACATGGGTGTAACAAAACGACGTGGGTGGCGATCGCTGGGACGCTGGTGGCGATGGTGCTGACCGGCTGGTTGATCGTGTGGTTCGTGGGGGCGGCCGGTTTGACGGGCTTGGCTTCGGAAGAGGCGGGTTTCATCGTGGCTCAGTACGGAGATTTGATCAAAATGGGCAATTTGCTGATTGCCGGGATGTTGTTTGCCACGCTGGGTGTGCTGGATGACGTGACGATTTCCCAGGCGGCGATCGTGGAAGAGTTGAAAAAAGCCAATAGTGACTTGTCTGCCTGGCAATTGTATACCCAGGCGATGAAGTTGGGCCGCGATCACATCGCGTCGATGATTAACACGCTGATTTTGGTTTACGCCGGGGCTAGTTTTCCGCTGTTGCTGCTGTTTACTTATAGTCAGGAAAATTTGGCGACGGTGATTAATATGGAACTGATTGCCGAAGAATTAGTGCGGACTTTGACCGGTAGTATCGGGCTGATTTGGGCGGTGCCGATTACGACGATTTTAGCGGTGGTGGTCAATAGTTGGTCACATGATAGACAAAATGTGCACAAAAGTGCAAAATAATGGCTTTTAATCCAAATTTTTTGCAATGGTTTCTGCGATGAGACGATCGCTGGGATAAGTAATTTTCATGTTTTGGCTGGTGCTGGCGATCACCGAGACGGGCTGTTGCAAAAAATGAGTGACGAGCTCGACGTCGTCGGTCATCTGCTGGTAGCCTTGAGACAAGGCGGTCTGGTAGGCGCGGGTGATAAGCTTGCGGCGGAAAACTTGAGGCGTTTGGGCCAAAAAGACCAGTTTTCGGTCGATGCTGCCGGTGATTTCTCCTGACGCATCGGCAATTTTGATGCTGTCGGTGGCGGGGGCGGCTACGAGAGCGGCGCCAGACTTGCTGGCGGCTAAAAAGGCCTGTTTGATTTGGAGTGGTTTGATAAAAGGTCGGGCGGCGTCGTGGATGGCGACTAAGTCGCCGGTGGCATGCTGGATGCCGAGCCAAGATGATTGCCAACGTTCAGCCCCACCAGCGATAAATTGCAAGCGGTCAGCGGGGAAAAATGAGGCTAGGCGTTGTTGGTGGCTGGCGAGTAAATCGGGATGAGTGACGACGATGATTTGGTCGCACCAGGGCTGATCAAAGGCGCGCAGCGTGCGGACAATGACCGGTACACCGGCAATATCTAGCCAGAGCTTATCGCCGCCAAAACGCTGCCCGCTCCCGGCAGCGACAATAATACAACTAGTCGAAAAACCAGCTAACATGACGTTATTATACCACAGTTCTTTAGCAAACACGCTTGCATTTTGCTAACTTTGGGGGTATAATATGGCTCCTATGGCAGCAAAGAGAGATTACTATGAAGTTTTAGGCGTGGCTAAAACGGCGACAGCGGACGAAATTAAGTCGGCGTATCGCAAAATGGCCCTCAAGTACCATCCGGATCGCAATAAAGCGCCGGATGCGGAGGAAAATTTTAAGCAAATCAATGAGGCGTATCAAGTTTTAAGCGACGAGAAAAAGCGCCAGACGTATGACCAGTTTGGTCACGCGGCTTTTGATCCGGCGGCCGGCATGGGCGCTAATCCGTATGGCGGCGGTTTCCAGCAAGGACCTTTCACCTGGACTTATAGCAGCAGTAGCGGCGGGAGTCCTTTTGCTAATGTGGATTTTGGTGATCCGTATGAGGTTTTCAACAGCATTTTTGGCAATGGTGACGGTGGTTTCGACCAGGTGTTTCGCCGGCAGCGGGCGCCACAGTACGCAATGAATTTGACTTTCATGGAGGCGGCTTTGGGTTGTCAAAAGACGGTGGAAGTCGAGGGCAAAACGCACACGATTCGGATTCCGGCCGGGGTGGACGATGGGACGCGGATCCGATTTGGCAATTTTTATGTGACTTTTGACGTGGCGACTGATCCGTATTTCCGTCGGCAAGGGGCGGACTTGTATGTGGACGTCAGTGTTCCGGTGTCGCAACTGTTTTTGGGCGGCACCATTAAGGTAAAAACCTTGACTGGGAGCGTGAAACTTAAAATCAAGGAAGGCACGAGTGCCTCCACGATGGTACGTTTGAGCGGTCAAGGGGTGCCGCGTTTGAGTGGCTTGGGGGCGGGCAGCATGTATGTGCGCCTGGTGGCGGATATTCCGCGCAAATTATCGCGGGAACAAAAGCAAGCGGTGAAAAATCTGCAAGCGGCGGGTTTGTAAAAGTTATTTGCGGCCGCCAAAAATTTTCCAGACTGAGCGAGGTTTGTGGGCTTGCCAATCGGCGTGGGTAGTGGGAGCAGCAGCGGCTTGTGCTTGGGCTTGTTTTTGCCCAATTTGGGCAATTTGAGCGCGCAACTGGGCTATTTCGGCCTCTTCTTGCTCGTGTTTGATAACGACGGCTTGGCGGGCTTGGTTGTTGGCGCGCGCTTGAGCGAGTAAGTTGGCGGTATTGGGCGTTTGAGTGAAATTGGCTCGGAGGCGATCATTGAGCGTCTGACCAGATAAAACGCTGGCAGCTGGCACGGGCAGATGATTGAAATCTATTTTATCGCTGGTGGGCATGGGGAGCATTGTATCACGTTTGGGCGGGAAAAACAAGCAAAAATGTGGATACAAAAGTTGCACAATTGGCGAAAGTGTAGTATAATTTACGAAATTAGGTTTGATTTTGGGAAAAAATGTAGTATAATATAGAACTAGGTCAAATTATGTTAAAAAATAACAAACTGTTGTACATCTTGCCGGAAATGGCTTTTACGGCCACCGTGGGGGAAACTGCTAAGGCGGATTACTTTTTTGTCAAGACTTTTCACCAAATCAACGGTGAATTCATGCGAGACGAAAATTTTATTCACGAAAGTCTCAAAAAATTATTTGATCGGGTGGAAGAAGACCATTATACATTGGTGCTACCGGATTTTTTGTTCACGGATACGATTATCAACGTGCCGGAAACCGAAGACGTGAAAATCGCGCAATATTTGCGAGATCAGTTGCTGCCGCGCATCGAAGTGTCCACTTTTTCACACGAAACGCGCACTAGCGTCTTGTTACAGCGCAAAACGACGTCCAAAGTCCAGTTGTCAGCTTTTGAAAAAGAGTTGGCGGCGGCGCTGAAAATCGCGATCGGTGGGCGCAATATCGTTTTGGATGAAATTGTGCCTTTGTCGTGGACGCTCAAGGCGGCCGTCAGTTTGGAACCCTCGCTGACGATTGCGCAAGTGGGCGAGCGATTGTATCTGGCCGAGCACTACATCGGCATTAATCAGACGATTAACGCCCCGATGACGGAATTGGATATCATTGCTGAAACCGTCAAGACTTTGAAAGGTGCGGAACCGAATTTGCAAACGACATATTTGCTCACCAGCGTGCTGGTGGAGGAAAAATTGAAGAAAATCTTGGTCAAGACGATGCCGGTGCAACAATTGACCGAGCCGACTGATCAAGAAGAGAAAATTCCTTCCTACGTCAAGCAAATCGTGGAGGTGAGTGCCCGGACACTGAGTTTGCCGGATTTCGCGGTGCCACGTTTTAGCCTGGAAGCGGTGGACATGGCCGCAGAGGTGAAAACCACGACTGTTGTGGCGGAAAATACCGATGTATCGGCAGAAAACAGCGTGGAAGACACTGTGGCTACCGTGCCGGCTGATGACATCAGTGAAAAAAATGCTGAAGAATCGGAGAAAAAATCGATCGACCTGGAAACAACTGCGCCAGGACCAGTAAGTTTAGAGACGAAACAAGACGAAGTGCCGGCTAGTGAGGCACACCCGGTGGACACCGCCGTGGCGGCGGTGACGGCGGCGGCCGAAACTGCCAGCGTGGCGGTGGCAAGCGAAACTTTGACGGCCGAAACGCCGGCGACCGCAGAAAAACAGCCAGAAACGGCGACTGCAGCTGTCACTTCAGAGGCGACGACACCAGCGACGCAAGAGCCCACGGCTCAGTCGGTCTCCCCTACTCCCGCGCCAGCGAGTGATAAATTGTCGCAATTAGCGCCAGCAGTGGCGGCGCAAGCTTTGCCGGCGGAGCAAAAAAACCCGGCTTTACCGGAAAAAAAGACTGATGAAACAACTGAAAAGCCAGCCAGCGCGCCTTCTTTGAGCTTTATGTCTGGTCGGGCGAGCGACGGCGAGACGACGGCGGCGACTGGTGGCGACAAAGAAGAAATCGAAACAGAAAAGAAAGGTAATATGTCTTCATTTATCAAGAAGTTATTGCTCTTTTTACTCATATTTGTGGTCGTGATTGCTTTGGGCATCGGCGTCGGTGTGGGCATTTTGAAAATGTCTGGCAAAGACGTGTTTAAACCCAAGAGTATCCCGACGCCAGAGCCGACGGTGACCGCCACTCCCACACCCGAACCAGTGGTGGAGCCGGTAGTGGAAGCGACGCCAGAGGCGCAGCCGGAGCCGGAAGAGGAAATCAAGGCTGAAGACATGCAAGTTTTGGTGGTGAACGCCACGGGGATTGCCGGTTTGGCGGGTAAGGCCAAGACTGCTTTGGAAAAAGATGGCTTCACCAATGTCCAGACGGGTAACGCCAAGGGCACTTATGACACGATTGGCACTTTCGTGCTGATGGCCGAGAAAAATGCGGCTTTGATCAAGTTGCTGGAGACGGCCACCGGGCGGACGATGACCTACGATGAGGATTACAAGGTGGAAGACAGCGCTGGCAAGTATGACGCGGTGATTGTCTTGAACGAGGAATAAACATGACTGGGCGAGTCACTGCTGACGAACAAGCTATGGTCTCGCCTGACGAACTGGCGGCGGCGGTATCGGACGATACCGCCGACATCGAGTTGGAAAAATTACAGAAAAAAATCGCGCGCGAAGAGCGCAAAAAACGCCGAGAAATCGAGGCAGCGAGTCAAAAACGAGCTACCTGGCTACTGCCGAGTTTGCTTTTGGCTACTATGTTGATTTCTTGGGTGTTGAGTCGGTTGCAATTAGCGCCAGCCAGCGCGCCTGAGAGTGAGCCGGCGGCCGAAACGGCGGGCGGCGAGGAATAAAGAACCCCCCCCAAAAAAAAAGCGAGTGTCGCAAAATAATTAGCCATTTTTGGCCAATTTTGATTGATGTATCAGTGTTTCACTGGAGTGAGTGTCGCAAAATATTTTTAAGTAGACTCGCCCTCATGCGCCTTACCCTCGGCTTCGGGAGGAGCGGGAGGGGCGGGACATTTAATGGGTGGGATTTGGTTTTCTTTAAAATATTCCGTGCGACCGCAATAATCCACGGCCACGATGCCACTGGGGATATCGAAATGACTGGGATTGTCTGGATCCAGCAGGGTGAGGAAGATTTTTTGCCAAATGGGTGAGGCACCAGTGATACCAGAGGCGACGTAGCTCATGGGGCGGTTATCATTGTTGCCCACCCAGACGCCGACGACGTAATCGCGGGTGTAGCCAAAAGTCCAGTTGTCGCGCAAGCTATTGGTGGTTCCGGTTTTGACGGCCACTTCTTGGCCCGGAATGTGGAGGACGCTATTGGCGCCGAAAGCGGGTGTGCGCGCCTGGTTGTCGCTTAAAATGCTGGCAATTTGATAGCTGGTTGCCGCCGAGAGAGTGCGGCGGGAACGGTCGGCGCACTCGCCGTCGAGAGCGCAGGCGTTGCGATAAATGACGTTGCCTTGGTAATCCATGACTTCCAAAATGGGATCGGGCGTGACGGTGAGGCCGTAGTTGGCAAAAGTGCCATAGGCTTCCATCATATCAATCATGTAGACGTCGCCGCCGCCCAAAGTGAGCGATAGTCCCAGACGGGAACGATCGGTCCAGGTGGTAATACCCATTTTTTCCGCCTGGTCAATGAAAGCGTCTTTGCCGATGTCGTTGAGGACTTTGACGGCGGGAATATTGTAGGAATTGGCCAGACTGGAGCGGAGGGTGACATTGCCGTGATAGCTGCCGTCGTAGTTTTTGGGGCTATAGGAGGGGCCGCCTTTGTAAGCGTAAGTGACGGGGGCGTCCAGAATCAAAGTGGCGGGTGTATAGCCAAAATATTCCATGGCGGTGGCATAATTGAGCGGTTTGATGGAAGAGCCTGGTTGGCGCAGACGCAAGCAGACATTGACCTGTCCCCCACGGTCGCGATCGAAATAGTCGCGTGAGCCGACCATAGCTAAAATTTCGCCAGTTTGCGGCCGGGTGACCATGGCGGCGCCATTGGACACGCGCAAGCGCGCCAGGCTATCGACTTCATCGGTGACGATGCGTTGGGCGTCGTTTTGGACTTGTAAGTCTAGGGTGGTGCGGACGGTGAGACCGCCGGTATTGACCATGTCTTGGCCGTACATATCGGCCAGTTTTTGTTGGACATACATGACAAAATGCGGCGCTTGGATATTAACTTGGCTGTCTTGGAAAGAGAGAATTTCAGCGTTGGCGGAGGCTTCTTGGGCAGGCGTGATGTAGCCGTCTTCGCGCATGCGGCGCAGGACTTCGGTGCGGCGCCGATAGGAGCCTTCGATGTCATTGGCAAAAGGTGAATAGCGGCTGGGAGCTTGGGGTAAGCCGGCCAAAAAAGCGCTTTCGGCCAAGGTTAAATCGGCGGCGTTTTTGCCAAAAAAGGTGATAGCGGCTTGCTCGACCCCGTATACGGGGCCGCCGTAGTTGACTTGATTGAGATACATTTCCATGATATCGTCTTTGGTATAATTGCCCTCGACAAGAATGGCCAAAATTAACTCTTTAATTTTGCGAGTGAAAGTTTTTTCGCTGGTGAGCAGGCGTTGTTTGACGAGTTGCTGGGTAATGGTGGAACCGCCTTGGCTGAGGGTGCCGCTTTCTTGATTGGCACGAAAAGCGCGAATGATGGCTTTTAAATCGAAACCGCGATGCTCGCGGAAAGTTCGGTCTTCGATGGCCATGGTGGCATTAACCAAGTCTGGTGAGACGCGCGAGAGGGACACGGGAGTGCGGTTTTCGTCTTCGTAAACTTCGTAAAGCAGATGCTGATTGCGGTCGAAAATTTTGGTGGTCATGTTTTGTTTGGCGGTGGACAATTGAGTAATATCTGGTAAATCGGCAATAATGTGGTCATAAAACCACCAACCACCAAACAAAATGCCAAAAGAGAGAGCGAAAGAGACACTGCCCCAGAAAAGTTGGGCGGCGACGCTGCCGCCACCGGAGCGGACGATGACTTTGAGATTGCGCCGGTAGTAACGGTCGATTTTTTCTGGGTGAGCGACTGGTAAATAAGTGTGGCGATGCCACAAACTGTGCCAATGGCGCGCGAGCGTCCGGTAGGCGTTGGCCAAGGGCCGCGGTCTTTTGAAAGTGTCGGTTTTGGGCAACTGTGGGGCGCGGGCGCGGCTGTCATAGATGACGTTTTGAGGGACACGAGTGACGGTGACTTCGACAAAAATGAGATTTTGCCACAAGTGAGAGACATCGCGGCCCCAAATGAGCAGTTTTTGGCGGCACCACCAATAGCGAGCCAGTAATTTGGCGAGAAAATTATGCCAGTGCGACCTCCAGTTGCTCATAACCTATATTATACCACACTTTTGGCGATTTTTCGGAGCAAAATGGTACAAAAATGAGCAATTTGGGGTGTAATTTTGAGTTGTTAGGCGAGTTTAGATGGCAATTTGTTTGCCGAGGCGATGCAAAAACCAATGTTTGGCGGCCAATTGTTCAATTTTGGAGCCGTGGCGCAGCAAGCGCCACGCTAAACGGACTACGCGCTGGCGGACGCGCCAGTTGCCGTAGGTGGCAAAAAAGTGGAGACGGTTGCGAGTTTGATAAAAAGTTTGTAAATCTGAGCCGGAGCCGTTGGTGGCGCCGCCGTTTTTGTGCCACACGATGCTGGAGGGGACAAAACCGAGTTTGAAACCATGAGTTTTGAGGCGAGCGGATAAATCGGTGTCTTCGTAATACAAAAAATATTGGTCGTCAAATACGCCGGTGGTGGCTAAAACTTCGCGGCGAATCAAAAAACAGCAACCGGTGGCAAAATCGAGCTCGGTTTCGTGCTCAAATTGGCCGCGGTCGATTTCGTCAACACCGCGATGACAAGTGAGCAAATTGTCCCAATCGATACTGCCGCCCGCAAACCAGATGACGTGGCCGCGCTGATCGGCTGGGTAGTCGGTGCGGTGGAATTCGCAGCCGGGGGCAAAGTAAATTTTGGGACTGGCTAAGCCCCAATCTGGATGGGCGTGCAAACTGGCGAGCAGATGCGCCAAAAAGTCTGGCTGCACGAGTGTATCGGCATTGAGGAGCAAAAAATAATCCGGATTGAATTCGCGACTGGCGACGGCAAAACCTAAATTATTGCCGCCGGTGAAGCCCAAATTGGTATCGGAGCGTACCAGTTGGGTGGCAGCGGGGGCGTTTGGGGGTAGTATATACGGGTTTTGGATGCATTATCGATGACGAAGGTGCGCACCTGATAATCGCCCGCCTTGAGGGCAGCTAAACTGGCCAGGACGGCGGTAGTATCCTCGTCGGTATTGTAGTGGACAATAATAATCGCAATTTTATCCATAGAAGGGGTATTATACCATAAAATAAGGCGAAATGGCTACAAGATCTCTTCGGTGGTGTCATCTGGCGAGTGTTTCCATGAGAGCAGATAGCTATCGCGCCGCATTTTGTCGTCGCTGCCGACCAGTTTGCCTTCGCCGCGCAAAATGCGCTCAAAAGGTTCGCAATGGGGACAACCGCCGTGGGGGCATTTGAAAGCCTGGAGTTTGCGGGCGGTGGCGATACGCCGGCCGATGTCTAGCAGCTGGGCACGAGCGTCGGCGAGCGAGGGCAAAGGTTTGGGCGTGAGCTCGTCGTGGAGCTCCAGATACCAGTAAGCGGCGTCGCGGACGTGGTATTTTTGGCAATAGGTAGCCAGAAGGAGGTAAATGGGCAGCTGGAGAGAGCTTTCGTTTTCGACGGTTTTGCTGGTTTTGAAATCAATAATGGTGACGGTTTGGTCTTCGGGGTGATAAGTGAGCCAGTCGAGTTTGCCGCACAAAATGATGTTTTCGTCCTCCGAGAGCCAAAATTCGGGTAAATCGGCTTTAATTTTGACGGCCAAACCGGTGAGCGGTCCGGGATGATTCATGACCCGCTGAAGCATGGCCAGGCCGCGATCATGATAAGTTTTTTCCAAACTTTCGCTGGTGAATCCGCCTTTTTCGCCGGTAAATTGCGGCCAGTGGCGCTCAAATTGAGCGACCAAACTTTCTTGGAAACGCTCGCTGCTTTTTTTGGTGGACAAGTTTTCTAAAATGTCGTGGACGGCGATGCCCAGGGAAAGCGAAGGTGAGACAATTTGCAATTTGTGGCGGGTTTGAGGGTCTTTGTAGACGTTTTTAAGATAGTAAGCGCGCGGACACGCCAGGTAATCGCTGATACTACTGTGGGAAATCCAGGTGGCAGAATATTTATCACTCAT
This sequence comes from bacterium, assembly GCA_017431585.1. Classification (GTDB taxonomy): domain Bacteria; phylum Patescibacteriota; class Microgenomatia; order UBA1400; family PJMF01; genus RGIG2560. Next base: position 24,069 of record JAFRKU010000088.1, read on the forward strand.
GGAAGCGATTATATCACAAAATCAAACAAAACCCGCCCGAATTTCGGGCGGGTGGCATGTTTATCATCTGAAAACGGCTTAGTTGCGGTGGCAGCGGAAGTAGAAAGTATCTGACCAGTCGCGCCAATCGCCATCGTTCATCCGAATTTGATAACGGACGTAATAGGTGCGATTGTCGTCGAGATTGTAGCTGAAAACGACGCGATCGGTTTGTTGGTAGGTGTGATCGTAGACGTCGTTGCGGCCGTTGTCGGTGCCAATCTGGACGTGGTACTCTTGAGCCGCTTTACCGTCTTTTTCAAACTTGGGCAAAACGATACGGACATCGTTCCAGCGGTTGCCACCGTCGAAACGGCCACAGCTTTCGATGTACGGAGTAGACGGTTTATACTCAGGATACGAATAATTGTAGGTATAACCATTGTTCCAGTTGTTCCAATCGCCGTTGATCGCCACCATCGGCACGCCGTTGACGTAGTAGATGGTATTGGGTTGGACATAATTGGTCGCCGGGACATAGGTCACCGTCTGGGTGACGGGTTGTTGGACCACGGTTTGGGTGGTAGCGCCGGCTGCCTGAACTTGGCCACCTTTGGTGGTCGTGGAGACCACCGGAGTCGCGGCTTCGGTTTCGACGTCTGCTGCGGCTTGCTCCGCCTGGGCGGCGCGAGTGCGTTCGCTGACGGCCAATTGCCGATCATTGGTGTCGCCAGTGGTGGTCGTGGTGTTTTTCAAGGCGGCATCGCCTTTGCCAGCGGTGGTGTCACCGTCCACGACGGTGCGGGAGGCCACTTGTTCGTCTGTGGTGGCTTTTTGTTGGCTGTAATTATAGACAATTAAGCTGCCGGCCACCAAAATGGCGCAAATAACCGCGGCAGGCACCAGGCGAAAACGCCGAGTGGTTTCCACGGTGGGCACAAAATTAGGAGTAGTGTCGGCCGGAGCCGCATCTTGGTGAAATTGTACATCTGTCATTTTGTCTTTCTATTTTAGTCTTTTTGAGCGATTTATTGACATTTTTATAACTATGTCTAAACCGCTGTTAATATTTAATATTATATCATATAAGGCCACTTTTGTCAAGAGGCAATTTAGCCTGGAAAAATGTGGTATAATCGAAAACATGCTGAAAAGATGGTATTTTTGGCTGCTGATGAGCGTGGTGTTTGTCATTAGTTTGGGGGCGACGCTGCTAGCCTGGCCGCGCGACCAGCTGGTGGGCGAAACCGTGGTGATCACGGATGTGCCGGGGCAAAATGATCAACCAGAGGTAGAAGCGCCGCCTGATCCGCTGCGAGTGCGCTATATCGCTTTGTTGGGTCACGGTGGGGCGGGACATGACGGCGGTAGCCTGGCGGACACGGTGATGGTGGCTCAAATTGTGCCCCACGCGGCGACAATTAATTTGCTGTCGCTGCCACGGGACTTGTGGGTGGAGCTGCCAGTGACAAAAAGTGCTGATTCATCGCAAAATATGCACGCAAAGCTCAATACGACGCTCTCGGTGGGCTCTAGCGAGCGGATGTATACCTGGCGTGACGAGCGTTTCCAGGGGAAAAACGGCGGCGGCCAACTGGCCAAAGAGGTCATTGGCCAGATTATCGGCCAGGCGGTGGAATACTATGTGGCGGTGGATTTTAGCGGATTTGTCCGGCTGATTGAGATTATCGGTGGCTCAAGTGGGCTGAAAATCAATGTCCCCTACTCTTTTGTAGACGAATTTTACCCAATTGAGGGCGAGCAAAACAATAATTGCGATTTTTCGGAAGAACAAATTGCCCAGTTGACTGAGCAGTACACGGGTTACGAATTGGAACAACAGTTTACCTGTCGCTACGAGCGGCTGGAGTTTAACCAGGGGCTGCAACTGATCGAGCCAGAACAATTGCTCAAGTTTGTCCGGTCGAGACATTCGGGGGTGGGTGGGGGTGATTTTGGGCGATCGGCTCGTCAGCAGGTGGTCATGGAAGCGGTCAAAGACAAGATTTTTTCCTTGTCTTTCGTGCCGAAGTGGCCGGAGTTTATCGCCACGGTGTTTAAAATCGTGCGCACGGATTTGGATTTGGACTTGATGAGCGATATTTTGCGCGATTGGGGCGATATACGCGAGTACACCATTAAAAGTTACGTGGTGGATAATAAGGAATTGTTGCGCGATGGCCGTTCGAGTGACGGTCAGTATGTGCTCATGCCGCGATCGGGCGAGGGTGATTACAGCCAAATCCATGCTTTAGTACAGACGATGATTGATGAAGCCACCCGGGAGGCGAGTTTAGCCGGGAGGCTCAAGTGATTGACGGATAGTGTATAATAGAGGTATAATAATAGTATGAGCGAGAAACTACCAGTTAGCGTGATCATTATTGCCCGGAATGAAGCGGCGAATTTGCGGCGGTTGCTGCCGCAGTTGGTTTGGGCGAGCGAAGTGATAGTGGCAGCTAATGACTGCCAAGACGAGACGGTGGCGGTGGCGGAGGAAAACGGAGCGCGGGTGGAAACCATCGAGACAACTGATTTTGCGGCGCTGCGGACACGGGCGATGGATTGGGCGAGCCAGCCGTGGCTGTTTTATGTGGACGCCGACGAGCGGGTGACACCGGCTTTGCAGGCGGAAATCGCGGGGCTGGTGACGCAAGCTGGCAGTCGGGTGACGGCGGGGCGATTGCGCCGGCTTAATTTCCACTACGGAGCGCCGATGCGCTACGGTGGCTGGCAAAATGACTACGTGACGCGTATTTTTCGGCGCGATAGTTTGCAAGGTTGGCAGGGAGAAATCCACGAAAGCCCGGTTTTTGAGGGTGAGGTGAAAACGCTGCTGTCGCCTTTGTGGCATTTGACTCATCGGTGCACGGCGGATAATTTGCGCAAGAGTGCTGATTGGACAATTAAGGAAGCGCGTTTGCTAGCGGCTAGTCCCATCGCACCGGTGACAGCGGTGACAATTGCGCGCAAAATGAGCATGGAATTTTTCCGCCGCTATATGCGCGATGGTGGCTGGCGCGACGGGATGGCGGGTTTTGTGGAAAGTCTGGTGCAAGCGATGAATCGGGGTTTGGTGTATATCCAAGTGTGGGAATTGCAACAGCAGCCCACACTGGCCGGTAAATATGAGCTACTGGAAAAAGAAGTGCAAAATCAGGTATAATTTGAGTTATGCGAATTGTATTTTACTCACCATATTTACCTAAACATTTCGGTGGCGGCGAAAAATATTTGTTTGATACGGCGCTGGTGTACGCGCAAAAACATCGCGTGGATATTGCTTTGCCGGCGGATTGCGATCAAAAAGATGTGGACAAAATTAAAAAAGCTTATCAAAAACATTTGGGCGTGGATTTAAAGGCGCTGAATTTCGTCATTTCACCATTCGGAGCAGCGAAAAAAAAGTGGCAACGGTTGCTGTGGACCATGCGCTACGACGTGGTGTATTTTGTGACGGACGGGAGTGCGTTTTATTCGCTGGCGCGGCGCAACATTATGCATATTCAGGTGCCACTGCTTTTGGGGCGAAAAAGTGGTTGGGAGCGAGTGAAGTTTAAGCGGTTTAAAGTGATTAACGCCAACTCGAATTTTACCAAAAAAACCGTGGAAAAATATTGGGATATCAAGGTAAATATGGTGTGCCAACCTGGGGTGGAGGTTGGCGAGTTTCAGTTGCCGCCGGCGGCTACCAAAGAAAAAATTATTTTAAACGTGGGCCGGTTTTTTGACAGTTTGCATACCAAAAATCAGGATTCGCTGGTGGAATTTTGGCGCGAGTTGTGCCAAAAGCATCCGGAAGAGACGAAAGATTGGAAATTGGTACTGGTAGGCAAGGTGGAAAGCGAAGAGTATGCGGCGCGGGTGGCGCAATTGGCGGCCGGGGCGAGCGTGGAAATATATCACGAAGTGTCGCACGAACAATTGGTGGAGTGGTACCGGCGAGCGGCGATTTATTGGCATGCGACCGGCTGGCGCGATCAAGAATGGGAACATCCGGAACGAATGGAACATTTTGGGATTTCTACGGTGGAAGCGATGGCGGCCGGAGCGGTGCCGATTGTAGTGGCCAAAGGCGGACAAAAAGAAATTTTGGGCCAGAAGTTGCGAGAGTGTGCGTGGGAAAACAAAGCTGAATGTTTGCGCTTGACACTGCAAGTGATGAAAAATGAAAAATTGCGTCAGCAATGGAGTGAGTTGGCCAGCAAACGCGCGGCTAATTACGACATGAAACAGTTTGCGAAACGGTGTTGGCAAATGTTGGAAAGTAAAAGAATATGACAACACCCATTAGCGTGGTGATTCCGGATTACAAAGGTCTGAATTTATTGCAGGCCAATTTGCCGACGGTGGTGGCGGAGTTGGTGGATGGTGATGAAATAATTATCAGCGAAGACGCGGCTGACGAGCGCAGGACACGAGAAGATTTTGTCTCCCGGTATCAGTTGCAACCGGTGGTGCGCCAGCAAGTGCCGGGGCAGGTGTGGCAAAAGTGGGTGACAATGGCGGGCAAAAAAATTCACTTAGTGTTTTTGCAGCGGGCGCAAAATGGGCGGTTTGCCCGCAATGTCAATGATGCGGTCAAGTTGGTCAACAATCGTTTCTTTTTGCTGCTAAATAACGATGTTCAGCTGCAAAAAGGCGTGCGCGAGCAGTTGTTAGGCGAGTTGGCGGACGAAAAAGTGTTTGCGGTGACGGCTCGGGAAATCGATGTCCACGATGGTCATCGGGAGTCGGGGCGCAATAAATTGTGGTGGCGGGCGGGCCGTTTTTGGCACAGCCGCGATGAAGATGTGCACAGCAGTGGCGAAACGGCGTGGGCTTGCGGGGGCAGTAGTATGTACCGGACGGCCTACTGGCGCGAGCTGGGCGGCTTTGACACGCGCTATTATCCGGCTTACTGGGAAGACATCGACGTGTCGTGGCAGGCGCGAGCGCGCGGCTACAAAGTTTTGTATAAGCACACCGCGGTGGTTAATCATGTCCACGAAACTACCAACGCGACGGTGTTTGGCCGAGAGCGAATGATAGCGATGAGTTGGCAGGCGGGGACAAAATTTGCTTGGAAAAATAGCAACTGGTGGCAGAAGTGTCAATTTATACTGATGTATCCGTATTGGTTGCTGAAGCAATATCCACAATTGTGGTGGTGGGTGGGGGTGGTAGCGGTGTGCGCGCTGACGCGGTTGGCGGTGATTAATACGCCGCACGGCTTGACGGTGGACGAGGCGGCCATCGGCTACAATGCTTATGGTATTTGGACGCAAAGGCGCGACGAATGGGCCAATAAATTGCCAGTGTCGTTTCGCTCTTACGGTGACTTTAAAGCGCCGCTGGCGATTTATGCGACCGCACCGTGGGTGGGTATGCTGGGCATGCGGGTGTGGAGTGTGCGCTTGAGTTTTGTTTTGGCTGGTATCATGAGCGTGTGGGGACTGATGAAACTGGTGGACGAATTGTTGTCTCGTGTCAAGCCCAATCATCAAACGTGGGCGGCGGCGGCCGGTTTTTTGATGACGGTGTCGCCGTGGCATTATCATTTTTCACATTTGGGCTTTGAAAACAATTGGGCGCTGGTCGGTGTGCTGTGGGGCATGTATGGTTGGCTGAAATTTGTGCACGCGCGCACCAACTGGCGCGGCAAACTTTTGAGTGAGACGTGGTGGAGCGCGCCGCTTTTGGGCAGCGGAGTGGCGCTGGTGGCGGCACTGTATAGTTATCATGCGGCCAAAGTGGTAGTGCCTTTGTTTGTGCTGGTGGCGCTGATCGGTTACTGGCCGGTGTGGCGAGCGCGGTGGCGAAGTTTGGCGGTGGCGCTGATGGTGGCGGTGGTGCTGGCGTGGCCTTTGCTGGCGGATAGCATTTGGGGCGAAGGTTTCACTCGGGCGGGTAGCTCGTTTATGTTTGATGCCCAAGTGCCATGGTCGCAAAAGGCGACGATGCTGGTGAGCAGTTATACGGCGCACTGGCAGCCGGCCTATTTATGGGCGGGGCAATTGTACGAAGCGCAAACGACGACGGGTCAATGGTTGGCGAATGTCCGCCACGGCGACGGGGCGCACGGGATTCTAACGCTCGCGGAGACAAGCTTGATACTATTATTAATAGCCAGCGTGACACGTTTTGGTGAAGTGCGCCGTGATGCTGGCGAAGCAATAGCGTGGGGCGCGGCGTGGTGGCTGCTGGGCGTAGTACCGGCGGCGCTGACGACGCAAGTGCCACATAGTAACCAAAGTTTTTTGGCGGTGCCGGGAGTGATAATTTTGGCGGTGACCGGTTGGGCGACATGGCGAGCGTGGTGGCGGAGGCAAAATTTAAAATTTTATCCCGGAGTGATGGTGTTGGTGGCGGTATTGATTAGTTTGGGCTTTATGCAACGAGTGAGCGCTTACAAAATGGTGTTTGGCAGCGCCAAACAGATAGCTGCTGTGAGTTCACAGCCAGATGTGGCGACTGATGTGGCACGGCAGACGGCCAGCGATTATTTTTTCGCTACGGATTTGTTGGATGCTGTGCGCGAGAGTGAAAAAATTGAGCATCGGGGGACGTCAATCGTGCTGTCGACTCATTTTGAGCAAGAATATATTTATGTGTTGATTGCGCGGCACATCAAACCACTGGAGCGATATTTGGCCAATGAATTTTTGCAAGTCAGTCAGTTGGAAGAAAAATATTTTTTGGATAAAAAGCGTATTTTGATTTACACGCCGGATAAATTAATCAATCGCGATTGGAAGCAACATTGTGCGCGTACTACGGTGTGGATCGATGGCGCGGGCCGGCCGAAAATAACGCTGTGCGTGACGAAAGAGTAAGATGTGGCGAGCGTGGTGGCAACAACTACAAACACAAAAAATCCATTGGGGACATTGGAGTGTGATTGTGTTGATCGCCTTACTAGTGCGGGTGTGGCAATTTGGGCGGGTGCCGGTGAGTTTGTATTGGGACGAGCAAGCGCTGCTTTATGACGCGTGGAGTATTGCCCAAACGGGCCGAGATTATCACGGTCAATTTTTACCGCTGGTCGCTTTCAATAGTTTCGGCGATTTCAAACCGAGCGGCTATTTTTATGCGGTGGCACTGGTGCTGCAAATCGTGGGTGCCAGGGAATGGGCGGTGCGGGTGCCGAGTTTGCTATCGGGGGTGATCAGCGTGATTTTAATTGGGATTATTGCTGATAAAATGTGGGGAGGTAAACGGCGTGGCGGCTGGAGGGTGGGCGAAATAGCGGCTTTGGTGGCGGCGATCAATCCGGCTTTTGTTCATTTGTCGCACGTGGGGTTTGAAACGCATGCGGCGACGTGTTGGCTTCTGGCTGGCGTGGCTCTCCTCTACCCGCGCGACGATGGGCGCTGGTCGTGGCAGTTGTTAGGCGGGGAATTGTGTTTGCTGGCGAGTTTTTACACTTATCATGCCACGCGGGTGATTGCGCCACTTTTGGGCATTTATTTGCTGGCGTGGAATATGTGGCGTGCGCACACGCGTCAGATCGCATGGCGAGAGAATATGGCGAAGCTGGCGGCGATGGTGGCGGTGGCAGCCGTGGGGGTGATGCCTTTGGTGTGGCCGACGGCGAGCCAAAGTGTGACACATCGGCTGGCGGAAACTTCTATTTTTGCGCAAAGGGAAATCATTGAGGCGAGTAATCAGTGCCGAGCACTCGCGGGCGACACATGGGCGGCGAAGTGGTGGTGTCATCGTTACTGGTTTTGGGCGCGGGAAATGGCGTCGCGCTGGAGTGCGCATTTGAATTTGGATTATTTGTTTTGGCGCGGTGACGAGAACTGGCGGCACAGTATTCATTGGGCGGGCGTGTTTTTCCCGTGGGAGGCAATCGGTTTATTTTTGGGACTGGTGCATTTCGGAGCCAGGCGTAGACAAGGGCGAGCGGCCATCGGCTTTTTAATTTTTTGGTTGATGGTGGCTTTGCTGCCGGCGAGTGTGACGCTGGCGACGCCGCATTTGTTGCGTTCGCTTTCATCGGTGCCGGTGTTAATTATAGCGGTGGCCGCTGGTTGGTGGTGGCTGGCAGAATTAATGGCGAAGTGGCGGTGGCGACAACTCGTGACGGTGGGGATCGTGGCGGTGTATGCAGCAGGCACGCTGGCGTGGCAATATGCGTACACGCATTGGTATGCGGCGGCAAGTGGTAGTGACTGGCAAGATGGCTACGAAGCGGCGCTGGCGCAATTGCGGGCGTGGCAAGAAAAATATCCGGATGATCCAGTGTATATAACCCGCGAGCTAGGTCGGCCGAGCGTTTATTATTTTTGGGAGAACAAAATTGACCCGCAGCGGGTACAAGCCACGGCGGAGACGGCGGCTTTTGATCAAGGTGAGTATTTGAATTTTGCACCCGAGCACGTCAGCTTTGGGATAGATTGGCACGAGGGGCCGCAATTGGTGATGATCACCCCGGCGGAAACCGGGCGCGTGACGGCGTGGGAAGCCAGCAGCGAAGTGCACAATAGTGCGGGCGAGGTGGTTTTGGTAGTGGGACGGAGTCAGCGATGAAAAAATGGTGGTCGCGACTGAAACCATGGCTGCTGGAATACGGTTTGCTGGTGGTGATCGTGGTGGCGGGCAGTTGCTGGCGCCTCAGTCAGCTGGGACAATTGCCTCAGGGACTGAATCGTGACGAGGCGGCTCTCGCTTACAACGCGCTGCTGGTGGCACAAACCGGACAAGACGAATGGCAACAGGTTTATCCGGTGTTTTTTAAAAGTTTTGGTGATCAAAAATTACCTTTGTACCCATATATTTTAGTGATTTTGTTCAAATTTTTACCACAGACAGATGTGATAGTGCGCTTGCCGAGTGCCATCTGCGGGATACTATTAATAATTGTCACTTACGCTGTGGCCAAAATGGTGACCGGGCGCCACGGCTGGCTGGGTGCGAATTTAGCGGCGGCGATGGTGGCTGCCAGTCCGGTGTTTATTTGGTACTCGCGGGGTGCGTGGGAGGCCAATGTGGGTTTGCTGCTGCTGGCGGTGGCTGCAGGGCTTGCCTGCTGGCAATATCAAACGGGGAAATCTTGGTCGGTGAGGCGATTAATCTTGATCCTATTATTATTGATGGGCAGTTGTTTGGCGTATAATGCGCCGCTGCTGATTTTGGTGGTGGCGATGTGGCTGATACCAATAGTTTGTTGGCGACGAGGTATCGGCTGGTGGGCGCCGCTGCTAGCGGGCGTGGCGGCGGTGGTGGTGATTGGTTTCGGGTTGCTGTTGCCTGTCGTCAATCAAAAACAAGGCATTAGTATTTTTAATGATCCAACGCTCATGTATGAATACACTTTGTATCGGCAGCAATTTAGCGGGGTAGCTCAAAAATTGGTGGGTAATTACTGGGTGTATGAAGCGCGATTAATACTGGAGGCCGTGATCAAAAGTTTTTCGCCGCAATTTTGGCAGCACGGCGGGTCACATCCGTGGCATCAACTTTCGGGTGAGGGTCATGTGACCATCATAGTGATGATAATTTTTGATGTGACTTTGATTTACCAGGTGGTGACGCTGGTGGCGCAAATGATCAAGCGACAAAAATGGTGGCAGCAAAAAAACTTTTGGTGGCTAGTGATATTATTGGTAACTTTGGTGCCGAGCGTGATTACCACAGATAGTCCGCATGCCACTCGGAGTTTACAATTTTTTTGGGTGCTGGCGGTGGGTGCGGGTTGGTCGCTGGCTGATTTATGGTCACAATTGGTGGCGGAGACAAAACGGCGTCAAATTGCTCTCACATCTGGCTCCGAAATGATAATTTTGGTTTTAAGTGTAGGGATCATTTTGCTGACGGGACAAAATTATTGGACTAATTATCAAACGAAATTGCGGGAGCATAATATTTATCACAACAATTGGGCGCAGTTGTTAGGCGAGATAGAAAGTGAACGACTGACATTGGTGCGGGGTCCGGGCAGTGAGTATGAATACATTAAAATAGCGTGGGTCAGTCACATGAGTCCGGAAATTTTTTGGTCAACTTTGAGTCGGGCGGGCAGCGATGGAGTTGGTTTGCAAGGCGGGCGATATTTGGCGAATTTTCATTTCGTGGCGCCGACGGAAGAAGTGAGTGGTGAGTGGCAAAAAATTATTTTAAATGAGCAGACAGGTGAATGGGAGGTACAAGATGATTAGTGTTGTTTACGCGGTACACAATGAAGAAAAAATTTTGGCGCGCTCGCTGCAATCGGTGCAGCAGTGGACGGATGAAATCGTGGTGGTGGACGGTGAATCGACTGACACGACGGCGGAAATCGCTAAAAGTTTTGGGGCGCGAGTGATAGAAACCACTAATAAGGCGAATTTCCATATCAACAAACAGATGGCAATTGATAAAGCGACCGGTGACGTGATTTTGCAGTTGGATGCGGACGAAGTGGTGGACGAGCAGTTTCGCGATTTTGTGCAAATGGTGGATCGGGAGCGACCGAGCGAGTGCGTGGCGTGGTATATTAAGCGGAAAAATTTATTTTTCCGGCGGTGGCTGACGAAAGGTGGGCAGTATCCGGACATGGTGATTCGGTTGTTTTATCGCGAGAAAGCTTATTTGCCGCAAAAAGATGTACACGAGCAAATGACAGTGGATGGAGCTGTGGGCGTGGCTACGGGTCACTTGTTGCATTTTGCCAATCCGGATTTGGCCAGTTACTGGCGCAAATTTGACACCTACACCAGTTTTAAGGCGGCACAGCTGGCGGAAGAAAAAGTGCCGATTAATAAGTTTAACTTTTTTAAGTATTGGTTTTGGAAGCCGGCGGCCACTTTTTGGAGCATTTGGTTGCGCCATCGCGGCTACGTGGACGGCGGGGCCGGGTTTTTGTTTGCGCTTTTTTCCGGCTGGCATCATCTGGTGGCGTACGCCAAATATGTGGAAAATGAGCGGCTGATGCCAGAGGGCAAAATTCAGGTTTATGTCCCGGGCAACAGTGTGGAAAAAAAGCAAGACCGAGGAGTGGGGCGCTACACGCGTTGGCTGCTGGAGACGCTGGAAGAGCGTGGTCAGGTGACGCTCACCGACAAGCGAGAGACGGCGGACATTGTTCATTATCCGTGGTGGGATTTGTATAAAGCGACGCTGCAAAAAGTGAACAGTGACCAAAAATTGGTGGTGACGGTGCATGATATTATTCCATATTTGTTTCCCGATGATTATCCGGTGGGCATCATGGGCAAAATTAATTTTTGGCGTCAGCGACACCGGTTGCGACAAGCGACGATGGTGATTGCAGACAGCAATGCCACCAAAAAAGATGTCAGCGAAAAATTTCATCTGGATTCGGAAAAAATAAAAGTGGTGTATTTGGCAGCCAATCCGAATTTGCAACCGGCCAGCAACCAAGACATCGTCCAAGTGAAAAAAAGTTATGCTTTAAGCGAGCGCTACATTTTGTACGTGGGCGACATAAATTTCAACAAAAATTTGCCGCAACTGATTAAGGCTTTGAAATTTGTGGATGATCAAGAGATGGATTTGGTGATGGTAGGCAAAAATTTTGTGCCGCAAGAAATTCCAGAGTGGCAAGTGATTAGCGAACAGTTGGATTTAAGTGAGGTGAAAAATCGGGTTAAGTTTTTGACGAGTGTGACGACTGATCGCGAACTAAGCGCTTTGTACAGCGGGGCGAGTGTCTACGTGCAACCTTCGTATTACGAAGGTTTCGGTTTGCCGGTGCTGGAAGCGATGAGTTGCGGTTGTCCGGTGGTGTGCGCCAAAAATTCGTCACTGAGCGAAGTGGGCGGTCAGGCGGCGATTTATGCGGCCAGTACCCGAGCGGAAGATTTGGCAGCAGCGATTAACAAAGTCCAGCAACTGACGGCGAAGCAGCGCCAAGAAGTGATTGAACAGGGCCAAAGTTGGGCGGCGACTTTTACCTGGGATAAAACGGCGGCAAGAGTGGAAAAAGTGTATGCACAAGTGGTGGCAGCAAATTAAAAAATACTGGTGGCCAGGTATAATTGCGGTACTGATTGTGTTCTGTTTCGGACCATATATGCGCTTGGGGTTGCCGGTGACGCATGACGGCGAAAATCATGTGGCTCGTTTTGCTCAGTATTATTTAGCGCTGCGCCAAGGTCAAGTGCCGCCGCGACTGGGGCCGACGCTGGAAAACGGCTACGGTTATCCGGTGTTTAATTTCAATTATCCGCTGAGCAATATTTTGAGCGTGCCGCTGATAGCAGTGCGTCTACATCCGGAGCTGGTGTTTAAAATTTTGGCGGTGGGATACGTGTGTTTGGGCGCCTGGAGCTGGTGGCAGTGGCAAAAGGCGCGCGGGATGAAGCGGGCGGCTTTGGGTTGGTCGACGCTGGCTTACGTGTGGGCGCCGTACTTATATAATAGTATCTGGTATCGGGGTAACATAGGTGAAATTGCGGCCTGGGCGTTGGTGCCGCTGGTGGCGTGGCAAATTGAGCGGTGCCGCGAGGACAAAGCGTGGGCGTGGAGTACGCTGACAATCTCGCTGGCGGCCTTTTGCCTGTGTCACAATATTTTCGTGATGCTCATGATCCCGTGTTTGTTTGGGTACGCGCTGGTGCGAATGCGAGGGATGACAGAAAAAAAACGCTTCGGGCAGTTGTTAGGCGCGTTTGGACTAACGGTGGCAGTGACATTGTGGTTTTGGTTACCAGCTTTGGTGGAAAAAAAGTTGACGGTGCTGGACGGGGCGGGACTCAATCAAGAATATTTGCTCCACTTCCCTACCCTGTCGCAACTGCTCAGCTTTAATTACAGCGGCGGTTTGTCGTATCCGGGGAGGATCGATGGTTTGAGTTTGGGGGCGGGACTGGTGTTGGTGCTGACACTGGGAGTGGCGAGCGTGAAGACGCTATTGTGCAGATGCAACCGACAGTCGTTAACGACTAAAATAGTCGTTAACGACTATTTGTTAATTGGCGCGTGGGTATTAATTGTTTTACAATTGACGATGAGCGCGCCGGTGTGGCGGTGGATACCGTTTTGGCATTATGTGCAATTTCCGTGGCGGTTGAGTTTGGCGTGGCAATTAATCCTATGCTGGCTGCTGGCCGAAATGGTCAATTTTTGGTCGCTACGCCTGGCTCCGAAATGGCAAAAATGGTTAGATATGGCGTTGGTCATAATTTTTGGGGCGCAATTGGTGCTGATGATCTACGGTTGGCCGCGAGATTTTTTTCATCGCGACAAAATCGAATATCAACTCTACTCGCAAGCGACTTCCACCGCGCACGAAAACACGCCGCGGAGTTTTACTTTTGAAATTTGGCGGGAGGTGGCGGAAGCGCCGCAAGTGGCCAGTGGCGAGGGTGAGTTATTAGGCGCGAGCGTGCTGAATACGACGCACAAAAAATTTGAAGTGGTGTGCGAAAGCGAGCAGTGTGTGATCATCGAGCCGACGGCGAATTTTGCGGGGTTTGCCACGCGGGTGGACGGGGCGCGCGCGACGTATGTGGACAATGGTGACATCGGCGGACGGATTGCTTACATTCTCGGGCGCGGGACGCACACGGTGGAAACACGGTTTACGGAGAAGACGTGGCCGCGGTTGGTGGGCGATGGGATCAGTGTGCTCGCCGTTGTGGCGATCATTTACATGGCGACCCGGCGGCGCTAGTGGGGGCTTTAAAGTTCGAGCAGCCAGTTGGCTAGTTTTTGGCGTTTGGCCATGAGTTCGATGTAGTCGTGGACAGAGGGTTCGGCCAGTTGACGTTGGCGCTCGGTTTCGTCGGTGACATCTGGCATGGCTTTGATGAGCGCTTGTTGGATTTCTTCGTCAGTGACAGTGACTTTTTCGGCCGTCATCAAGGCGTCTAAAATGAATTCCAATTGCAAATCTTGCAGCGCGCGTAACAAATACTGCTGGCTGACAGCCTGCTCGCTCATGCCGGTGTTGTGGAAATAGTCGGTGAGCGTCAAGTTATATTGTTGGAGTTGCTGGGCGAGTTTGTCTAGTTCACGCTGGGCCGTGCGGCGCACTAGGAGGGCGGAAACTTTGGGTTGGAGTTCGCGCAAAAGTTCCATCAGGGCTTCGTCGGTAGCGCGAGCGCGCATTTGCTCGGCGGTAAGGGTGGGCGGTTGTGGACTTTTGTCTTCTTTTTTATCTTTGCTAGCAGCGTCTTTTTTCAGTTGAGCTTGCTCGTCTTGAATCGTTTTGAGCAAACGTTTTTTGGCGTTGGCTAAAAATTTTTTGTAGTCTGGGAGTTTAACAGTTGTTTTTTGCGGCAGATAGGCCACAATTTCCCAGTCGGCGTTTTTGTCGGCTTTTTTCACGAGCAGCTCTGGTTCGGCGAAAAGTTTGACGTCGGACTTTTTCAAGGCTGCTTGGAAAGCGTCGCTACCGACAGCGCGCATGACTTCTTGGATTAAATAGTCACGATTGACGCGCTCTTCGGCGATGCTGACGGGTACTTTGCCCGGGCGGAAGCCATCTTGGCGCATGCCGCGGGCGACTTGGCGCAAGGTTTTGGTGTACGCCGGCTCGACGGTGGCCCAAGCGATGGTAAACTCGAGGGTGGGATCATCGACTAGCATGTCTTTGAGAAGGTCAGCGGCGGTGGGTTCGTGGGCGTGATCGTGATGGTGAGCGACGGCTTTTTTGGTCGGTGCGGCCGCTTTTTTCTCTTTGGCAGCGCTGCTAGTTTGAGTTGTGGTTTTTTTCTTGGTTTCTTTGGTCATGTGGCGTATTATATCATATTTAGTGGCAGTTGGGGGAGGGAAAATTGACCAGAATTTGACAAACGCTGTTTTATTGCTATAATCATCGCTAAAATATTTTGAATACAAAATTATTGGTTACTTTTTATATTTTACCTCGCATTGTATTGTCGAAGCTATGTACGTCCACGCCAGCGATGGCAAACTCACGGAAGGCGGTTGCGCCAATGGAGACGGAAACTTCGTCAACCCGTTTGCAACTGCACCGCCAGATCATAGATGACGTTTTTGGCCGAAACATTGTGGCGCAGGAGTTCGCGCGCGCGCGATAGCGCGCGCGCGAGGTGGGCCGAGCGCAGTGCGCCCGGCCCGCTACCGTCAGTAACACGGGCGTTGCCGGCTGCAGGCGTGGCCACCGTGGTTTCGCCGGCGTCAAGCAGTGCGACGGCTTCAGCCAGCCAAGCGGACAGCGCTCGGTCGGTAAATTGCGTTTGGGTGAGCGCGTCATCGGTTTTGCTTAATTTTTTGTATTCACTGGTGAGGGCGTCGCTTAATTTTTGATTTAACTGGCTGGCACTCAATGACGACCAGTTGGCAACGCCCAGTTCGGCAAGCGAGGGCGAAAAATCAACGTTTTGAGCAGTTGTTAGGCGGAAAACGCGGCAGCGTGAGCGGACAGTGGGCAATATTCGGTTATCGCTGGCGGCGAGGAGCACGAGATAGACATTGGTGGGCGGTTCTTCGAGTAATTTCAGCAGCGCATTTTGCGCGGGTGGGAGACAACGGTCCATATCAGTGAGCACGAAAACCGTTGGGGTGCGGCCGCCGCTTTGAGCGACTTGCAATTGCAAGTCGCGCACCATATCGATGGCGAGCGTTTGGCCGAAATTCGGCAGCTGAAAATTGGCACTATCAGTCAATATTTTTTGCTGGCGCAACCAATCTTGGACAAAATGCTGGGCGAGGCGGCCATCGGCGAAACTTTGCGGTGTGATGATCATGATACTTGGCATAAATCTGCTCCCTTGCACTTTGGTTGTCATTATTATATAATGAGTGTCAATGCTAAGAGAGACGAAAACGATTTTGGATTTGCTGCTGGAGGCAGGCAAGATTGATCAGACGCAATACAATAGTTTGCAAATGCAACAATTGCGGACTAATCGGCCGGCTGAAGATGTGGTAGCGGAGAGCGGTTTGGTGCCGGAAGCGGATATTACTGCCTATTTATCGCAATTAAATGGTATTCCGTTGGTGCGACTGAAAGAAGTGGGGGCGGCGCCTGAGGCCTTGTCACTGGTGGATATCGATATTGCCCGGCGCTATCAAATGTTTCCTTTTGCGGTCGATAATGCCAACAACACTTTGTTGGTGGCGATGGATAATCCGCTGGACGTGGCGGCCATCCAGTTTGTGTCGCAAAAAACAGGGCGGCGAGTGATACCACATTATGCCAATAAATCCGATATCGCCAAAATGATTGAGGATGCTTACAATAATAATTTGTCGGCGGAGGTCAATGAAGCGATTGCCGAGACGGAAAACGTGGTCAAGGCCAAGTCGGTGGAAAGCTTTAGTGAGCTGACGAGCGAAGGTATTATTCGTCAAGCGCCGATCGCCAAAATTGTGGAACAAATTTTGGGTTTTGCGGTGGGTTCGGGGGCTTCGGATATTCACATCGAACCGCAGGCGAATCGGATTCGGGTGCGCTACCGGATTGACGGGTTGCTCATGGAAAAGTTGATTCTTCCCCGCTCTGTTTTGGATTCGCTGGTGTCGCGGATTAAAATTTTGTCTAGATTGAAAATCGATGAAAAGCGGGTGCCGCAGGACGGACGTTTCGGTTTTAGTTCGGATAAAGGTTCGGTGGATTTGCGGGTGTCAACGCTGCCGACGGTGTTGGGCGAAAAAATCGTGATCCGGCTGTTGCGCAAGCAAGAGCGGATCCCGACGATGGAAGAGCTGGGCATGGCAGGGCGCGGTTTGCAAAAATTTAACGAAGCGCTGCATGTGCCGCAAGGGATCATTTTAGTGACAGGGCCGACTGGTTCGGGGAAAACGACCACGCTGTATTCGGCGCTGCATATTGTCAATACGGTGAGTGTGAATGTGCTGACGGTGGAAGACCCGGTGGAGTTTGAGATGCAAGGGGTGAGTCAGGTCCAGGTAAATAATCAGGCGGGCTTGACTTTCGCGGCGGCGCTGCGGTCTTTTTTGCGTCAGGATCCAGACGTGATTATGGTGGGGGAAATTCGCGATCAGGAAACGGCGGCGCTGGCGGTGCAAGCGTCACTGACGGGGCACAAAGTGTTTTCCACACTGCACACTAATTCGGCGGCCGGAGCAATCCCGCGGTTGTTTGATATGGGGATTGAGCCATTTTTGCTGTCGTCTTCGATCACTTTGGTGATGGCGCAGCGGGTGGCGCGGCGACTGAATCCGCAAATGAGCGAAGAGTATGTGCCAACGAGTGAAGAAGTGACAAAGTTGCAAGAAGTTTTGGGCCGACATTTTGACGAGTGGTTGCAACAAAACAACAAAACGGTGGATACGCTGCGCTTGCGGCGGCCGCGCAGTGATCTGGCCAACAAAGAAGACGGTTATAAAGGACGAGTGGCTATTTTTGAAATTATGCCGATGAGTCCAGCTTTGCAAGAGCTGACGATTAAAAATGCGCCGGCGATCGAGTTGGAAAAAGTGGCGCTGGCTGAAGGGATGCTTTTGATGAAACAAGATGGTTTCGTCCGGGTGCTGGAAGGCATGACCACGATGGAGGAAATTTTGCGGGTGGCGGAAACTTGACAGGAGAAAAAAGATTTGGTAAAAGGTAGATATGAACATTTTTGATATTTTGGGTATGCTGGTGGAACGAGGCGGTTCGGACATCCATTTGCTAGCGGGTGTGCCGCCGATTATGCGGATTGACGGCGATTTAGTGCCGGTGGAGGGCGTGGGAGCTTTAGGCGAGGCAGAGCTGGATATTCTAATTTCGCCGTTGATGAACGAAGCGCAGAAAAAAGTTTTTGCTGAAAAATGGGAGCACGATTTTGCGTATCAGTTTGCGGACAAGGGTCGGTTTCGGGTCAATGTCTACATGGCCCGGGGCAAAAAATCGGCGGCGCTGCGGTTGATCCCGGCGCAGATTCGCACTATCGAAGAACTCAATTTGCCCCCGATTTTTAATCAATTGGCACTGATGAAACAAGGACTGGTGCTGGTAACTGGTCCCACGGGTGAGGGTAAATCGACGTCGCTGGCGGCTTTGATTGATAGAATTAATAGCACGCGCAATGAACACATTTTAACCATCGAAGACCCAATTGAGTTTATTTACGAACCGAAGCGATCGATTATTTCTCAGCGGGAGCTCAATGAAGACACGCAAACGTGGGCGGCGGCGCTGCGGAGTGCTTTGCGCGAAGATCCCAATATCGTGCTGGTGGGCGAAATGCGTGACTATGAAACTATTGCCGCGGCGATTACAGTGGCGGAAACGGGTCACTTGGTGCTGGGGACACTGCACACGGCTTCGGCGGCGCAAACGGTGGACCGGATTATCGATAGTTTCCCGGCGCATCAGCAAGCGCAAATTCGCCAGCAGCTGGCGCAAACGTTGGAGGCGGTGGTATCGCAACGGTTGCTGAAGAAAAACGGCGGCGGTCGGGTGGCGGCTTTTGAGGTCATGTCGGTTAATAACGGCGTGCGCAATTTGATTCGGGAATCTAAGAGTTATCAGATCGATAATATTTTGCAAACTACGCAAGACGAAGGCAATATACTGATTGAAACGTCGCTGCTGAATTTGTTGCAACAAAATTTAATCACGCGCGAAGACGCGCTGCGCACAGCTTTTCGCCCCGAACAATTGGCGCGGAGTTTAGGAGGATAAACCATGCCATTTTTCACTTATAAGGCGAAAACAAACAGCGGATTGGTGCAAAAAGGGCGCGTGGAAGCGGCCAACATTAATAAAGCCGCGGAAACTTTGAGCGAACGTGGCTTGTTTGTGATCACGCTGGATCCGGTGGTGGAAACGGGATTTTTGAGTATTTTTGCGCGCAAAGCCACCATGAAGTTTGACGAAGTGGTGATTTTCACGCGACAAATGGCAGCGATTATCGAAGCGGGTTTGACGATTACCAATGGCATCGGGATTTTGGCGGATCAAGCTTCGCCCGGGGCCAAAGAAGTGCTTAATCAAATTTTGAATGATTTGGAAGCGGGAATGAGTTTTTCGGCGGCGCTGCGACGTTTTCCCAAAATTTTTGATAATTCTTATACCTATATGGTAGAAGCCGGTGAATCCAGCGGGAGTTTGGACGTGGTGCTCAATCGCTTGGCTGACACGATGGAAGAACGGCGCGAGTTTAAATCCAAAGTCAGCGGGGCGATGATTTACCCGATTGCGATTTTTATCATCATGGGTATTGTGGTGGTCGTGGTGATGATTTTTGTGGTGCCGACGATTTCGGAAATTTTTGAGCAGTTTGACGCCGAATTGCCGATTGCGACGCGAATTTTGATTGGTTTATCGGATTTTATGGTTAACTATTGGTATTGGTGTATCGCTTTGGTGGCGGCGGTGGTGGGGGTGTATTGGGTGTGGTATCAAGCGCCGGCGAGTAAACGGATCGTGGATAAAATCATGCTGAAAATACCGGTGTTTGGTCCCTTGCGCCAAAAAACGATTTTGAAAGATTATAATGAAACGCTGGGGATGTTAGTGCACTCGGGTGTGCCGCTAGTGGAAGCTTTGGATTTGGCGGGTTCGAGCGTGACGAGTCCGGTGTATCATGATAATTTGATGGAAATCCAGGAAAAAGTGGAAAAAGGGATTAGTCTGGGCACGGCTTTTGAAGCCTATGATGATTTCCCGCCAATCATGACGCAAATGATTAAAGTGGGCGAAGAAACCGGCAAGTTGGACGAAGTGCTGATGAAAATCACCGAATACTTCCGCGGCGATAGCGAGCGGGCGGTGGCTAATATGATGTCGGCCCTGGAGCCAATCATCATGGTGATTTTGGGTCTGGCGGTGGCTTTCTTGGTGATTGCTATCATCTTGCCTATCTTCCAACTTTCGGATGCAGTCAATATGTAAAGGACTATTATAATAGTATACAGAAAGCAGACATGAAACAGATGAAAAGACAAAGCGCTTTTACCATGGTGGAACTGCTAGTGACAATTGTGATTATAGCCGTGTTGGCGCTGGCGGGTTTTTACGCTTTGAATATAACCAACACCATGAATAAA
>JAFRKU010000089.1 GCA_017431585.1 bacterium
ACCTTTGGCCGCCAATTCCGCTATTATTTCCGCCGGCGCCAAATTCACCGCCTTGTACACCCCAGCCGGTTTTTGCGGGTCCAGCGTCCCAAATTCCGCCGCCTCAAATTCTGTTCTTTCCGTCAGCACTATTATCCCCCGCCCCGGCAGCGGCCGACCAATCGTCCGATACGTCCGCTCACCCATGATCAACCACCCGATTTGTCGCGAAATCTGGCCAAACCACTTTTTATCGGCCTCACTCGTCCACGCCGTGGAAACTTGTTCGCTATTTTGCGCGATATATCCATCTAAACTACTGGCCACCACCAAAATCTTTTTCATGTGTGACTCAAAAAGCGACCCGGCCAATGCCAACTATCAGCTTCCGCCGCCTGCTCCCGCTCCTGCGCTCCAGACAACAACTCACTCACGTGCTCCAAAGTCGCCACCATATCACCCGTCACCTCTGGCGGCGTATACTCCGCCGCCGCCTCGATCACTCGCGCCACCGCCCGCGTCAGCTCATTGTCCGGCATATCGTACTCAAAAAGCAACGCCGTCAACAACGCGTCGTTTGGTTCATCGTCCCACTCCGCCGCCTCGTCCAATAGTTCCAAGTCACATTGGTCCTCGCCTCTGCACAAAAAATCGCGATACGCCCCATCCGTCGCCGCCATTTCATAAGATAAATCGTTCATAAATTTTTTCACCTCTCGCGCCGCCTGCTCGCAACCCGGCTGCTGGACGCTCACTTGCAAAATCAACTCCACATTGGTGCGATTAGCTTCCCATTCTTCCCACAAGTCCGCCAATTCTTGTTTTTTCAAACCATCCGTCTTGTACTTTCGCGCCATTTCCCGCCATTCCAGCACTTTTTGTCTACAACGGCGCACCAACTCCGGCACCACCACCGCGCTGTCCGGTTTCCCCAGCATCACCTGGCGCAAATTCTCGCTCATTCTCTCTTTCTCACTTCCAGACATTGCCCGCTTTCAATTTTTCCAAAGGCACCGCCGCTTTGCCACTCACAAATTTTCCCGCTAAATCAAGCAAAAATTTCAGCACCGTCATCGTCGGTTTCGTTTGGATATTAATCGCTTTGTCAAAAAGCAACTGCCACTGCTCCTCCAAAGTGTGCAATTGCACCGTATATATAGCCATATATATGCCCAAAGCCACGCTCACCGTGCCGCCCATCACGCTCAAAGTCACGCCCCAACCGCTCACCTCGCCACCCACGCCCACCATCGCCAGTCCGATCACCATCGTCAGCAAAGCTACCGCCAAAAACACCGCATACACCAATCTATTCGCCTGAAAATAAGACAATTGTTGTTCATGAAACTGGCACCACCACTGCCATTTTTCCGATTCCGTCGGAAAATCTCGCAGCACTTGTGCAACTTTTTTTTCGTGAGCGTGCATTTGTGTCAACATATCTGTGATCATATCACACAATCACTCCAAAAACAAGCCCAAATTTCGCTCCACACCATGCTATAATATCCCCATGCAAGAAAAAATTAATTGGCCACATTTAGGCTACATTTGGTTAACAGTTTTCGGCAGCAGCATTATTATCGCTCTCACCTTGGCGGCCTTCACTCGCCTCAGTGGCCTCCCTCTTTGGTCCCAATCCATCAGTTTGCTCACCGCCACCCAAGACCAATTTTTCTCTGCCGACGGCGAAGCCAAAATTAGCGTTGTCCCCGATCAAGCCGTCATCAACCTTGGCATCACCGTCACCGATACTGATGTCCAAACCGCCCAAAACGAAGCCAATCGCATCATGAATCAATTGCAAACCGATCTCCAGGCTTTAAATATCGACAAAAAAAATCTTAAAACCAGCAATTATTCCCTATATCCCAATTACGATTGGGACAGTGGCAACCGCCGCATCACCGGCTACACTGTCGATAACAACCTGCGCGTCACCGTCACCAATTTTGAGTTGATCAATCAAGTTATTGACACTGCCACCGCCGACGGCGTCAACCAAATCAGCGACATCCACTTCACTCTCTCCGACGCCCAGCAAGAAGAAGTCACCAAACAAGCCCGTCAGCAAGCCATCGATCAAGCTAAACAAAACGCCACCGAATTAGCAGCCCTCACCGGTATCCGCCTCGGTTCCATCGTCAACGTCTACGAAAGCACCACTCGCGGCAACGGCGATTACTCTCGCTACAATCTCGCCCTGGCCTCCACCGAAGGCGCCGCCGACTACGGCACCGATATTCAAGCCGGCGAAACCACGTTTACCTACTCCGTCACCCTCCAGTATCAAACGCTCTAGTTTTGTTCTCCGCTGAAACAATCGCAACCCGGGAGTAACTCCCGGGTTTTTGCACCATATTTTTCGCCTGTAAAAAAATTTTCCAACCCGGGAGCAGCTCCCGACTTTTGCCTGCTCTCACTGGCCGTGCGACGAGACTGGATTTTTGCTGGATGTCCAAGACTAGAACATATGGCCGCGCCCGTCGCTCTTTTAGACCGATGGTGCTTGACCACCCGCTCACCCGCGTTGTGACACCCGACTTTTGCTAAAATCCATGTTGAGGCGCGCGGCCAGTGAAAGTAAATTTTACCCCAAACCCGGGAGTAGCTCCCGACTTTTGCCCCAACCCGGGAGTAACTCCCGGGTTGTCACCAACTTTTAGCCTGGAAAATGTAAAACCCGGGAGTAACTCCCGGGATTTAGTCCTCTGGCCGGCGGCTCCGCCGCCGGCCAGTCTCCTTTGCGTCCATTTTTACAGCAATTGCTCGCGCTCAAAAAACGCTTGCGGATGCTCACAAGACGGACACATCTTCGGCGCCGCCTTGCCCACAAACCGATAACCGCATTCGCGGCACACCCACACCGTCTCACTCACTTGTTCAAACATTTCCCCCGCCTCCAAATGCTCGAGCAATTTTTGGTACCGATCGCGATGATGCGCTTCTGCTTCCGCGATCGCTTTCACTCGCGCCGCGATTTTCGCCTCGCCCGCACTCATCGCTTCCGCAGCAATTTCTTGATACATCGCCGTCGCTTCTTCGTTTTCGCCCGCGATCGCCCCACGCAAATTCTCCATCGTGTCGCTCAACCGCACAAACACTTCACCCTCCGCCACTTTCGGCGCCCGGCCCTCTTTGTCCGCCATCGCCACCAAAAATTGGTAAAAAGTTTTAGCGTGCTGTTTCTCTTGATCTGCCGTTTGCGCAAACACTGCCGCCACCGCTTCATAGCCCTCTTTGCGGGCCACACTCGCATAAAAAGTGTAGCGGTTGCGGGCTTGGCTTTCGCCCACGTAAGCCGCCGCGATCATGTCGTACAATTTTGACATGCGTCCTTTCCGTTTAATTTCTAACCGTCCAGCAATTTCGCTTTGCGTTTTTCAAATTCTTCTTTGCTCACAGCCCCCGCTTCCACCAGTTTCCACAACTTAGCCAACTCGTCAGCCACATTGGCGTTTTTGCGGCCATTGCCCACCATTTTATCGCGGAAAGCATTGACTTTTGCCAGCAGAATGTTCACAAATTTTCTCAAATCGCGATTCAACGCATAATCGTAATAATTGCGCCCCGTTTGGTCCTCGATGATAATTTTCCCAAAAAACATCCGTGTGTTGTAGTCCACACCCGAAATTTGCATGTAGGAAATATCTTTGTGATCCGTGCCATAAAATGTAAAATTATCCATGATAATCAGCCGCTGATCAGTCGCCACCAGCAGCACAATCGTCGACTTACTAAAAGCGCGACACAGCCCCACAATTTTTTCATCCGGAAACATTTTGTGTCGCAAATCTCGCAATTCTTTGCGCACACCCCACAAAGAGACCGGCCCCACCGCCGCAATTTCATTTTTGATTTCCTGTGGATCTTTCATGCTTATTCCTCCTGTGTCTCTGGCGCTTGTTCCTTCGCCTGCCACCGGCAACTCAAAATTTTCTCTTGCACCGGCCGGAAAACAGCCTCCCGGCAAGATAATCGCGATACATCATCCTTATTTTCCAGCAATCCCTCCACAATGCCTTCCAAATGCCGCCCTTGCGAACCTTTAATCAAAATCGTCTCGCCGCCACCAATGTGCTCACTCAGCCATCCATAAGCCGCGCCGGCGTCATTAAATTTATGCACCCGCGCCGCTCCCCACTCCGCCACCAAACGCGGATACACCCACGCCGAAAGCTCACCCGACACCAAAATCAATTGATCAATCGTCTTCATTGTCAGCAAATAATCCGCCAATTTTTCATGCTGACTTTGGCTTTCGTCACCTTGCTCGCGAAACTCCCCTAATACCAACCATTTTTTTTCCGCCGGGTATTCCTCAAAAGATTGCAGCATCGCTTTCATCGAACCCAAATTGGCGTTGTAAGACGAATCAATCAGCGTCGTGTTTTTCACCCCCGCCAAAATGGTCGAACGTCCCGGCGGCAAATAATATTGACTGTACGACTCATCCAGATTTTGCGCCAAATCCGTCATTACTTGTTGCACCGCCGCCAAACCAAAAGACACCGCTCGCGGCAAAAAGTACGGCAAAGCGTACGTTTTTCCATTGATCACAAATTGTGAACTTTTTGATGTAATTTTGTAATCAACTAAATAATCTTCTCGGCGTAAATACACGAAATTTTTTGTAATCTTTTCATCAAAATTTGCTCGCTCTATCGCCGCCATCAAAGGTTTACTATCGGCATTAATAATCGCTCGCCGCCGCGCACCGCGCAAATACTTCACAAACTCGTCACCAATCGCCTCCAGCGGCCGCCGATACTGGCCCGCGTGTACCAACTTGTCAAACCACATCGCGTGCGTTTGAAACACATTGGTCAAAATCACGTATTCCGGCCGCAATAACTTTTGGATAAACTCCGCTTCACCGGGCAATTCCGCATCCGCCTCCACCACGTAAATCCCTTTGCGCCCCGCCGCCGCGCCTATGCAAAAAGGTGCTTGCAAAAACAGCTTCAGCCACTCCCATTTAGAATAAGTCCGCCGTTTCAATCCCAAAATCGCAAACGGAATTCCGAAAGCGCTGTTGGCGTGCTCAGCGTACTCCGCCCGGTCGCCCAATTGCGCCTTCAGCAGATAAAACACCGTCGTTTTCCCCGAGCTGCCGCTCACCAAAATGATCTCCGGCCGCCAGCTGCCCAACACCCGCCGGGCCCAAAACGCGAAATAATGCGCAAACACCAAATACCATTGTTGTCGAAATTTTTCCCACATGCGCCTATTATACCATTAAAATTACCAAAAATTCCCCGCAAAAGCGAGGAATTTTTTTGATCAATCAGTTTCTTTAATAAATTGTAATTGAAGACAAAATTTGGTTAATTACCTTTTCGTAATTGCTGTATTTCACCTCCGAACTCGTCACAATCGTGTACTCAAAACGAATGTATGGCGCGGTGTTACTCGCCGATTTTTGCAAGTAATAAACCAGCGTTTCCGTCTCATCATCATTGGCCACAAACGAATACCCCTCATTGTCCGCCAAAGCCTCCACTCGCAAACCGTAGCGCTGAATAATCGCGTCACGTCGCTCATATTCGGTGTTGACCACGTCCAGCAAGCCCTTACCTGTGCCGTTGTGATAACTCAGCTGCGCCGTGAAACCTTCCACTGCCTTGTCGCCCACCACGTCGCCATAGGTCATCGTCACCGTTTTTTCGTCTTCGCCGCTGCTGGTGATTAAATTCGGAATCTTTTGGTAAAAGCTGAAGTTTCCGTCTTTATCAAAATACACCGCTTGCTGCGAACTGGCGTTGGCCCGGTTTTCATCCAGGCAAGCTGTCAACTGTGCCGTCACGCGATCTGTCGCAGTTTTTTCACTCCTAATTTGCGCTTGCAACTGCTGATTCAGCCCGTCCATATAATACCACAAGCCAAAAACGCCCAAAGCCACCAAAATGAACACGATCACGTAAATAATAATCGTCACTCCCAAAGGCGTTTTGGCTGTTTTCGCTTCTTTCGTTTCTGTCGCTGTCGTGCCGGCTGGTTTATCGCCCGCCGCCGTCACCAATGCTTCCGGTCCCGCCGCCGACACACTCGCCGCCGCCGGTGCCGGTGTCACCGGCCGACTCGGCGTCAACACTCCGTTGACAAATTGCGGCATCGTCGCGTTGTTATCAATTTGCATGTCCGCCGGTGTCACCGTTTGCCCAAAACTGTCCACCACCGCTGGCGCTTTCGCTGCTGGTACTGGAGCTGGTGCTGTCGCACCCGCCGGCGTCACCAAGCCCGCCGCCAAAGCATTTTGCGTTTGCACATTTAAAGCCGGCGCTTTCCCCGTCAACCCGGGAGCTACTCCCGGGTTTGCTGCTGGCGTGTTCACGGATGCATTTTGTCCCAACCCGGGAGTAACTCCCGGGTTTGCCGCTACGCTACCAGGCGTACTCTGCCCCAACCCGGGAGCTACTCCCGGGTTTACCGTCGGCATATTGTTAGGCAAATTTTGTCCCAACCCGGGAGTTACTCCCGGGTTTAGCCCCACCGCCGCTCCCACCGTTGGTTTCGTCACTGTAATTGGTGTCGTTTGTTCTGGCATACTTATCCTTTATTCATCAATTAATTATCGTATATTTGAATACTTCCTGGTAATACAAACTCGCCCTCCGTGTTTTCAATTTTATCGCCCTCCACACTCAACACCTCCAATCGGACCTCGCCTTCTGTCGTCGCGTCTGGTTGCCCACTGCTCACAAACTCATAATTTGTCGGCCACTCACCCGTGCCTTCCGGCACCGCCGTGCTAAAAGCCCAAATTTGATACACTCGCCCGTCCGGATACGTCACGTAATTGAGGTCATCCCCCGTAAAATACGCTTTAATCCCACTCGAATACGTCTCCCGCCGGTACAGTGCCCCCAAAAATGTTTCGTTACCAGTCGCTTCCAACGTCCCCAAATCGCGTTCCGGAATCGGCAAAAACAACGCCATATCAGTCGCTGAGCGCACTTGATCCAATTGAATTGTCCGTCTAGCATGATTAACCACGTACACCATTCCTCCCCGATACATCAGCTCTTCTCCGATAGTCGGCGACACAATTTCCCAAGCGCCCGCCCCTTTGCGCACCGAGACATTGGTCAAATCCACGTTCCCATCCAAAGTGTACATTAATGTATAATTAAGCCGACTTACCAACTCAGACAAACTCAAAGGTTGCTTTTCTGTTGCCGACTGTTTCCCACCCTGTCGCCCCGGTAACAAATTCACCCAATAATAACTACTCAAAAGCGCCGTCACCACCAGCACTGCCGCCACGATCAACCAACTATATTTCAACCACGCTTTTTGTCTCTCCCGCCGCGCCCGTTTTTTCTGTCCTTCTTTCAGCGGTGTCAACACAATTTTTTCTTTCTGCGCTTGCGGATCAGCTTCAAAAATTTTCTTATCTATCGTCTTCGCCTTGTCCGCTTCGCTCGTTGGTCGACAATTAACACAAGCCGCAATACTGCCACTCGTCGGTGTCAAATGCGCCACCCGGCTCAAATCTTCTTTTTTCGTTGCCTCCGTCACCTCCGGGACACCGCACCCCACCGGCGCTGTCTCCACGCTCGCCTTCGGGTCAAGTGCATTCCGCTGGTTTTTTTGCTCTAATTCATCCATGTTTCCCTTTCGGCTTCACGTCTTACCATGATATCATCAAACTTTGCAATTTGCAAGCTCTCGCCACGCCGTCAAAAAGCAGCGACCAATTATGCCGCTACACCAATCAAATTTTCCTCACAATTATTTTTGCAAACTATCGCGAATCTGCCGCAACAATTCCACTTCCTCTTCTTCCAAAGATTTCATCGCCGCCGCTTGTTCTTGCTCCGCCGCTTGCGCCGCCTCTGCTTTTTGTTTGTCTGCCGCCGCTAAAGCTTGTTTGCCCTTTTCCATGAATTTATTAATTGCCTTCACCATCAAGAAAATACAAAAAGCCACGATCACAAAATCCACCACATTTTGCACGAACCTGCCATAAGCAATATTAGCGCCACCCACCGTCACAGTCAGACCAGAAAAATCGATCCCACCCAAAATCACGCCCAAAATCGGCATCAAAATATCGTCCACCAGTGAAGTCACAATTTTGCCAAAAGCCCCGCCCACAATCACCCCCACCGCCAAATCCATCACGTTGCCCCGCGCCACAAAATCCCCAAATTCTTTGACAATTTTTTTCATGTTTTCCCCTAATTACCAATGCTTTCCACCGTTTGCAGGCCCTGAAGGAATCGAACCCTCGCCAAAGGTTTTGGAGACCTCTGTACTACCTCTATACTAAGGGCCTTTCAAGAACACTCCTATTATACCACAATCTTCGCCCCAATTGCCCGCCAATTTGTGTTGACAACCGTCTCCATTTTCACTATAATGTGTACAATACATAGAAAGACCTTATGCTAACCACGATTATTCAAGTGATCTTACTCATTGTCGGTTTCATCATTTTGATCAAAGGTGCCGATTTTTTCGTCGAAGGCGCCTCCAGTGTCGCCGGTAATTTCCGCGTCCCTAAAATGCTCATCGGCCTCACCATCGTCGCTTTTGGTACCAGCGCTCCCGAACTCGCCGTCAGTTTTCAATCCATCCTCGCCGGCAAAGGTGACCTCGTCCTGGGCAATGTCGTCGGTAGCAATATTTTAAACATCTTGCTAATTTTAGGCGTTGCATCAATGTTTCATTACCTCCGCGTCAAACGCGAAACCGTCCACAAAGAGCTCCCTATGCTCATGTTGCTCACCGTTTTGTTCGCCCTCCTGATTTCCGATAATCTATTTGCCCAATCCACCATCAACTCTTTCACTCGCTCCGACGCCCTCGTTATGTTGCTATTTTTCGCCATTTTCCTCTACTACTTGTTTGCCATGGCCCGTGCTCATCACCAAGACGATACCAAAGTCAAATACTTATCCCTGCCTAAAGCCTGGCTTTATACCATCGGCGGTATCATTGCCATCGTCATCGGCAGCAATTTTGTCGTCGACTCCGCCAGCGGTTTGGCCGCTGTCATGGGTGTCAGCGACAAACTCATCGCTCTCACTATTGTCGCCCTCGGTACTTCCCTGCCCGAACTCGTCACCAGCATCGTCGCTACTCGTCGCGGTGAATACGACCTCGCCATCGGCAACGTCGTCGGCTCCAATATATTCAATCTCGGTTTTGTCCTCGCTCTGCCCGTCGCTTTAGTTGGCGATTTACCGCCCGTTAGCATTGATTACGTTGACATTTTCGTCATGATTTGTGCCACCGTCATTTTGTACTTAGCCGCCGCCAACGACCGCAAAATCAGCGTCAAAGAAGGCTGTATCTTCCTGCTTTCCTTCGTCGCATACTACACCTACGTCATCGCCGTCGGCTGACATGACTCATTTTTGCTTGCCAATTTTCCAACCCGGGAGTAACTCCCGGGTTTTTTGTCACTCTCGCTGGTCGCGCGCCGAGACTGGATTTTTGCTGGATGTCCAAGACTAGCATTAATGGCTGAGCTTGTCTCTCTTTTAGTCTGATGGTATTTGACCACCCGCTCACCCGCGTGGTGACACTGGACTTATGCCAAAATCCCTGTTGAGGCGCGCGGCCAGCAAGAGCTGAATTTCGCCCAACCCGGGAGTTACTCCCGACTTTTATCACCATTTTAGCCTGGAAAAATCAAAACCCGGGAGTTACTCCCGGGTTTTGCTAACCAAAATATTCTATTTTTACTTCGTTTCCGCCGCGATTTTCGCTACCAACTCTTCCACGCTCAGTGTTTCATCCGCTTTCTCGTCTTCCCGATAGCGCACCGAGAGTTTATCGCTGTTCACCTCCGCGTCACCAATGACCACCATCATTGGCACTTGTTCCACTTGCGCGTCGCGAATTTTCGCCGGCAACCGCTCGCTCCGATCATCGATTTCCACACGCACACCAGCTTTTTCCAAAGCTGCTTTAATCTCATCGGCCCGCTCCACGTGCCGGTCAGCAATCGGTAACAGTTTCACCTGTACCGGCGCGAGCCACAGTGGCAACCTACCCGCGAAGTGCTCCAACAAAATGCCGATCATCCGCTCAAAACTGCCAAACACCGCCGCATGGATCATCACCGGCGTCTTTTCGCTCCCGTCGCGATCCACATACGTCGTCCCGAATCGCCCCGGCAACTGGAAGTCCAGTTGAATCGTTGCCACCTGCCAGCTCCGACCCAAACTATCCTTGATATTAACGTCAATTTTCGGCCCGTAAAAAGCACCATCTTTTTCCTTGAGACCATACTTGATGCCATTACTCGTCAAAATTTCAATCAAGTCGGCTTCCGCCCGATTCCACGTTTCAATCTCGCCCATGAAATCATCCGGCCGCGTGGACAAAAAGTATTCCGGCGTCACGCCCAACTTGACGTAAAATTCTTTCACCATGGCGATCAAATTCCCCACTTCTTGGGCAATTTGATCTTCGCGGATAAGCAAGTGCGAGTCATCCTGCGTAAACTCTCGCAATCGGAATAAACCATTGAGTTCTCCCGATTGTTCATGACGGAAAATGTGACCAATTTCCGTGTAGCGGATGGGCAAATCGCGATAAGATCGCTGCCGCGTTTGGTAAATGTAAATGTTGAAAGGACAATCCATCGGCTTGAGACAAAACGTCTCGCCCTCGTCGTCAAAAACGAACATGTCGTCTTTGTAATGGTCCCAATGTCCCGAAGTCTTCCACAATGTCGACTTGGCCATCTCCGGCGTTTTAATCTTGGTGTATCCGTATTTTCTGCGAATACTTTGGCCAAAGTCTTCCAAAATGTCCCAAATGATCATGCCTTTGGCGTGCCAGAAAACGCACCCCGGCGCATTCGGATGAAACGAAAACAAATCTTGTTGCTTGCCAATTCGCTTGTGATCGCGTTTTTTAGCTTCTTCCAAAAAATGTATGTATTCGTCCAAATCTGCCTGGCTCGCGAAAGCCGTACCATACAATCGTGTCAACATTTTATTGTTTTCGTCCGCCATCCAATAAGCGCTTGAAAGTCGCAACAATTTAAAAGCCTTGATTTCACCGGTTTTTTCCACGTGCGGTCCTTTGCACAAATCGATGAAATAGCCCGCTTGCAATGCCGCCGCAAAATCCATCGTCTCCAATTTTTCTATCGTCAGCGCTTCATTTTTCTCCGCCGGCGCCAACGAATAAAACACCAACGCTGCCGGATTTTCCAAGCTTTCATCCGTCAGGCGATGAATCGTTTCCAATTTATACTCATTGTCATGGAAAAATTTAGCCGCCAGCCCCGCCGAAACTTGTAACTTTTTGAAAGTCCAATTGGCTTTAATAATTTTGGCCATCGCTTTCTCAATTTTAGGAAAATCCTTGTCCGAAACGCTGAAATCCGCCGGTTTATCAAAATCAAAATAAAAACCGTTTTCAATCGCTGGACCGTGGGCCATGACAATTTTGTCTGGCCCGTAAGTAGTCAGCATAGCGTATGTCAAAACGTGTTCCGCGCTGTGACGAATTTTTTCCAAGTTTTGGTTGATTAATTGATTAGAATTTGACATGACCATATTATACCACCAAAAATTGTGATATAATCAGCAACCATGACTATTTGGCTACATGTTTGTTGCGCTGATTGTCTGCTCCGTTTTTTGGTCGCCAGCGGTTATCCGCTCCCGCCCGCCAGTCAGCGCTTTATCAAAAATTATCAGGCGCCCAGCCGCCAAAATTTTACTGATGTCCGCTTTCAGTTGGTCTATCTCAATCCCAATATTTACCCCAAAAGCGAGTACAACGCCCGCCGTCAAGCACTCGAATCCGTCGCCACTACCCTCAATTTTCCCCTGCATATCGCCGATTATCGCCCCCAAGATTATTTTTCCCTCCCCGCCCCTGCTACCCAACTGACCACCGGTGCCATCGATCCGTCCCGCTGTGCTCAATGCCAAAATTTCCGTCTCCAAGCCACTCTCGATTTCGCCGCCGCTCACAGCGACAATCAGCCAATTAAGTACTTTTCGTCTACAATGCTCGCCAGCGCCTACCTGGATCACGACCAAATTGTGCGTCTGGGCCAAAGTTTAACCGCTGCCAATCGCACACAATTTATCTACCCTGAGTTCACCCTCGACCCCGCCATCATCAAAACTGCCGGCTATTTCAAGCAAAATTATTGTGGCTGTCTCTTTTCGCTCGCCGCCAAAACCCGCGCCAAATTCGCCCCAAATGTGGTATAATACCGCTTGCGGGTCAGTAGCTCAGTTGGTTAGAGCATCTGCCTCTTAAGCAGAGTGTCCCGGGTTCGAGCCCCGGCTGACCCACCCTCGGAGTGTAGCGCAGATGGTAGCGCGCATCGTTCGGGACGATGAGGTCGCAGGTTCGAGCCCTGTCACTCCGACCACCATGACAAACCCGGGAGCAAGTCCCCGGGTTTTACGCTTTCCAGACGACGATTAAAAAGACGTGCCGACTTCACCTTCTCTCAC
This sequence comes from bacterium, assembly GCA_017431585.1. Classification (GTDB taxonomy): domain Bacteria; phylum Patescibacteriota; class Microgenomatia; order UBA1400; family PJMF01; genus RGIG2560. The sequence goes on from JAFRKU010000089.1 coordinate 12,423, forward strand.
CTCTCCACATCAATAATCACTCCCGCCTCACTACTGGCCACCACCGCCTCCTCCGGCCACACCACCGCTTGTCCGTCGTGCGCTCGTGCCAACTCCATCAAATCCACCGCTTCCACATAAATCTTGCTCACCCCCAACTCGCGTGCTCGTTCAATGATTCCCTGTCCGCCTGCTGCTCGAAAAACCTCCCCCGCCCGCGCTTCTTTCTCGCTGTAATCAATCGTGTGCGTCCGCAAAATATCTTGATCAGACAAGTAAGTTTTCCGCGCCGCCAAAGCCGGCACCACACTGGCGTGCCGCAAATCCTGATTTTCCGGATACACCAGCACCACGTCTTGCCACCTCGTCGCCGCCCTCAATTGTGACAAAAGTGACCACCGCTCCCGCGAATAAAATGTCGACGACTTCTCGCTCGTACTCATTGTCTCACTTATATAATAGTACCAATTACGCCCCGTCCGCGGTAAAAACAACACCAGCACCGCCACTGCCGCCACCAGTCCTATTTTGCGCTGCGACCACGCCGCCAAATTCACGCCCAACACGATATTCATCGCTACCCCCGCAATAATGAAAAAATTAAATGTATTTAAATCACCCTTCGCTTGCATCACATTGAAACCAAAAATTGCCCACACCACCGCCGGCACCAACAAAAACACTAAGTTGTGCCGCTGCAAAAGTTGTACACTTTTTTTGCTCACAACCCACGCTAGCAACCGCGCCCCAAACACATACCACACCCCCACCACGATCATCAATACATAATCTTTCGCCGCGTGCCAGCCAAAGCCACTGCTCGCATACATTTGCTGCCGCAGCGCCCATTCGTCCCACGCCAAATGATCATTTGATAGCAACACTTTCGCCCACACCCACGGCGACCACACAAACGTTTGTCCACCACTTGTCATCACCCCCGATAGCAACCACCACCCCCCAGCCAGCGCCACCAACCACGCCAAATACTGCCATTTATTATTGATCACATTTTGTATACATTTTGTACATATTTTGTGTACATTTTCTCTTTCTCGCCTGGCTCCGAAACAAATATCGCTCACTAAAACTGCCGCCCACCCACTCATCAGTAGTATCCACCAGTAAACTTTAAACATCGGCAGCACTATCGCCAGTATCGTCAGCCACCAACCCGCACGCAGACTTTTGCTTCGCCACATTTTATCCCATAATACCCACCCACCCCAAAACATCCACTTCGCAAACACTGCTGGCATGTTCAAAAATTGATCCGCGCCGTTATCAAACGTTGCCATCGCCCAACCGTGGTGCTGCGCAAAAAAGAAAGTCAACCAAAACGCCCCTTCGCTCGCCACCAAATTGACCAAAGTCACCCACCGCGCTGCTTTTTTGCTGCCCGTAATTTCGCGCCCCACCGCGTACACCAGCCCCGTTGTCGCCACCGAGAGTATCACCGGTATAAATTGACAAAACAGATTTAAGGCCGGCACTCCCAGCCGCACTAGTTGCGCCATCACCAAATCCGACCAATAATGATAATCGCTCAAAGGTATATCAATCTCCGGTCGCACCGCTGGAAATTCTTGAGCCAAAGCTTGGATAAAACCCACATGCATCAATCCGTCACTATTATTAGTAAAATACATCCACATCCCCTCGCCCGCCATCAGCCCGCTGCCAAAAATTGCCGGCAGTTGCAGCGCCAAACCCAGCGCCATCAACACCAGCAAATCTACATATTGTCGCCAAATTTTCGCTTTCAGCTTCCGTTTTATCGCCGGTACATAGTGCCGCAAATTCACCAGCAGTGACAAAATTTCCGCCCCCGCATATACGTACACCAGCCAGTACATATGGCAGCTCCCAGCCACGAATGCCCCAATTGATAACAAAATTACCCCAATTACTGGACTTAAAAAAAACTTGGTTAAAAGAGAAAATTTCAGCTTTCGTACAAAAAAATACCCAATATGCCACCACAAAGCTGTCACCAAAATTAAAGTCCAAATTCCGCTCCCATACCACTGCCAATCAGCCCAACCAAACATATTCTGCATTATATCACGCCCCGTCTCCAAATTGCCTCTTGCTTTTTTCGCCCCAATGTGATATAATACCACCAATTGCTCCGAAGACAGCGTGCTCCCATAAGTCGCGCCGAGGAAAAATCCCCTTGTTTTCGGCGCTACAAAAAGAAAGAGACCATGCCGAGTCAAAAAAATACACAAAATTTGGACATTACCAAAGAAAAGATTGCCCGTGCCAAGTCGGTTTTGGTGGTTGATTACGCCGGTGTGCCGGTCAATGATCTCACCGCTTTCCGTCGCGACCTCAAAAAATCTGGCGGTGAATTTTTCGTCACCAAAAATACTCTCATTGGCTTGAGTTTTGACAAAAAACCCGAAGTCATGAACGCTTTGTCCGGCATGAACGCTCTCATTTTATCCTACGATGACGAAGTTGGTGCCGTCAAAGTCACTTATGATTTTATCAAAGATAAAGAAAAAATGAACGTTAAAGTCGGTTATCTCGATGGCCAATTCCTCACTCCTGATCAAGCCGAAGCCCTCAGCAAGATCCCCGGCAAAACCGAATTGCTCTCTGCCCTGGCTCGCACTCTCAATGGCCCGGCTACCAATTTGGTGGGCGTTTTGAAAGCCAACGTGCGCGATCTGACGTATGTTTTGTATGCGATCGCAGACAAAAAAGAAAAGGAAGCTTAAAAGCTGTAAAAGTAGTAGACAAAAGACAAACAGAAAGGTCAACATGGCAGCAAATATCGATAACATTGTCGCCGAAATTGAAAAATTGTCGCTCATGGAAGTCTCCGAGCTGGTCAAAGCTTTGGAAGACAAATTTGGCGTCACCGCCGCTGCGCCCGTCATGATGGGTGCTATGCCTGGTGCCGCTGGCGCGGCCGCTCCCGCTGAGGAGAAAACTGAATTCACCGTCGTTCTCAAAGATGGTGGCAGCAACAAGATCGCCGCGATTAAAGCCGTGCGTCAATTAAAACCGGATTTGGGTTTAGGTGACGCCAAAAAATTCGTCGAGGAAGCACCCAAAAACGTCCTCGAAGACGTCAAAAAAGAAGAAGCCGAAGCCGCCAAGAAAACCTTGGAAGACGCTGGCTGTGTCGTCGAACTCAAATAACTTTGGATTTTCGACTCTTAGTCAAACCCGCGCCCCTGGCGCGGGTTTTTCGTCAGCTTTGTTTGCACTATCCCCTTGCACACTCGGGTTCATTTATGCTATAATAACTCCGTGACAAAAAGTCAACGCTTCATCTGTACCATTTTAGCTGGATCAATCAGTTGTTTTTTGGCGGCTTCCTCTGTCAGCGCTCACACTTATACCACACCCCATTTGGCCACCAGCACTTATCAAATTCACAAAATCGCCTGGATCGTCCAGCAAGTCGCTGATTCAGCCTCCGTCCAAGTCAGCTATCAAACCAAAGTCGACCCCACCGATCCCGACGCTTGGGTGATCGTCGGCCCCGACGATTGCACTCTTGATGGCACCACTCTCACTTGCACCGCCACCATTCCTACCACTGATGATACCTATTTGCAGCTCAAAATCGACTATCCCGATGAAGCCGTCTTGCAAACTTTCAATCTCAACTATTCCACGCCTTCAACGGTCACCAGCGACACCCCTGCCGCCACCAGCAAACTTTATTACTCTGATTTCAAAGATTTAACCGATTTACAAGCAGATAAACTCTCGTGGAAACAAGTGTCGCTCACCGATACGCCCGCCGACCGTCTCATCGTCCAAACCCGCGCCACCGCCGATGGCCATACCTGGACCGACTGGCAAGGCAACGCCACCCTGATCGCCGACTACTCCGCCGCCGACGCCACCACTTCTGCCACGCCTGGCACAAGCATTTGGCTCGCTCCCGGCAGTCTCACGCTGGCCACGCTGCCCGAGCAAGATTTTGATCAAGTGCTAGTCAGCTACCTCGACGAGCACCACCTCTACACTCTCACCCAACCGGCCGCCACTGGCGACGACGAAGCCGAAGCCTTCGCTCACACCAGTTTTTATCTCAACACTCTCGAAGGTCTCCACCTGGGCGACACCCTCCAGCTGCGCGAACAAATTGGCCTGAGTACCTACACCGCTCGCGGCATCATCACCGATTTAAAAGACAGCGACGGGCTCGTCACTCTCTCCGGTTTCCAAGGCGCCATTCCCAGCCAAGCTCCTAGTAATTGCGATGGCCACTCTTTCTGTTTCTCCACCAGTAGCTTAATTCAAAGGATCGATCAAGCTTTATTTGCCAGCGCCCAAGCCACCGGCGCCGCCCAATTACGTCTGTACACCGACGAAGCCCACACTACCCCTGTGTCCTACACGCCCCAACTCGATAGCGTCCAGCTCTGGCAAGCCAGCGCCCCCGATTGCCTCGAATACGCCGCCACCGATTCCCCCACTCCCTTTTGCAAAACCGCCGCCGTTTCCTTGCGCTCCTACTATAATAATAGTACCCCCCAAGCCTTGCAATACCGCATTTTTTACGGGCACACCGGCGATATTATCATTTCAGATGTCTTCTTGCACGAATATCAAGCCCCCACCACCCCCGATACCACCGCCACCTTCCGTCTCCGCGCCGGCAAGATCATCGATGAAACCCTCGGCCGCGCCATTTACTGGCGCTAACTCCAGTCTACTAGTGCACAACCACTGTCACTGTGACTTTTTCGGTCAATTTTCGCCCTCAATTTTGCAAATATTCGCACAATATTCGTTTTTTACGCATTTTACCCCTTGACATTTATTCAGACGTTTGCTAATTTGTACATAACAAATCACAAAGTAGCAAACAGGCAACAAAGTGATGATTGTACAAATTAATAAAACAATAAGCGCTGTCTTAGTCGCAGCGTAGAAAGGAAAAATGGCTGACGCTATTACAATGGACGAACAGTCGACCAAAATTAAAAAATCTGGCTCGGCCGCCGAGGCGACCAAGTTGGACATCAATAATTTGCCGGACTTGCTCACGGTCAAGGAAGTGGCCAATCTTTTGCGCGTCTCTCCCTTAACTGTCAAGCGCTGGGGCGCTCGCGGCAAACTGCCGGCCATTCGCATCAATTCTCGCGGTGACCGCCGCTACAAAAAAGAAGCCGTCATGTGGCTTTTGGGCATGGAAATGAGCGAGCAAGACGAATAAGCCCGCTTCACCCAACAGTAACCGAGCCGGTGGCCTTTCAGGCCACCGGCCCATTTTTCCATCCGCCCGTCCACCGCCGCCACACAAAAGGCAGCAATTGCATTTGCCGACGCGCGCGCCAGGGTTCATGC
>JAFRKU010000090.1 GCA_017431585.1 bacterium
CGCGGCCCGAGTCTTGTGCCATCAATATGCACACCATAATCACTACCCGCCCCAATGAAAAACGCTTGCCCTCTCATCGCCTATTTCGCCAACAACACTTCCGCGGTCGCCAGCAAACTTTCAATCTGATACTGCACTGTCCACGCCAGCTGACCGTAGCGCTCGCTCTGCTGCAGCCGCTGACACAGCGGCACCACAAATCGCCTTGTTTCCGCGATATATCGCTCCACTTTCGCCGGCGAAAAACTGCCCGCCATTGTCGAGACATTGTGACATCGATCCAAAATTTTCACCACCGTCGCCGCCTCACTTTCCCCAATGCGCCCATAGTAGCGCTCTTGCGCCGCCAATTTCGCCGCCGGGTCCGCCGGCTTGACAAAAGTTAGCCGCTCCACCATGTCCACGATCTCACTGCCAAAAGGTAATTGCGCCAAAGTCACACTCGTGTCTTCCACCACGTCATGTAGCAAAGCCGCCGCTACAATATTTTCCTCGCGCACACCTAAAGCTAAACCATGTTGCGCCACTGTCAGCGGATGCACGATGTACGGTGTTTTTTCGGCACAATGTCGCCCTGAAAGCCGCAATTGCCCAGCGTGCGCTTGAGTCGCCAACTCCAGCGCCGCCGGTACCTGTCTCCAGTCATTCTCACTCGCCACTTGCAAAATTTGGCCCCGCAACTCGCTTTCCGCGCTCGCTCGGCACCATTCCGGTTCAATCGAAGACATTTGTTCTGACATATCGCTTATTATATCACGTCTCGCAAGCGATACCCAGCGACGCCTTCGCCCGACGCTTGACGTGGCGGCTCTTGCCAAAACGGTGGGCCTCGTCGCGCACTTGTTGCAAAATCTGCAACGCCAAGTTATCACCAGTCAGCGTCACGATGTCCCACTCGATCTTGAGCCGCCCCGGCTCGCCCCAGGCCACTTGCGCCGGAATCACGATCCTATCCGGATCTTTCGCCAATCCCACCACCGGCAGCCCCCGCCATGGCGTCTCTCGCAATTCCTCCAGCACCGCGCGCACTTGGCCTTTGCCACCGTCAATCAGCAACAGTTGTGGCGTCGGCCAATCTTGACTGTGGGCCGCGCGCCGGCGCAAAGCCTGCGCCATCATGGCAAAATCGTTGGGACTATTCAGGCCCCGCATGTTAAAACTCCGATACTCGCGCGGCGTCATCCGCCCATCCAGTGCCACTACCATCGATACCACCGCTTGCTGCCCGCTGGTATTGCTCACGTCATAGCCTTCAATCCGATGCAACCGATACTCGCGCGGCAGCGCCAAATGATCCGACAAAATCTGACGCAATTGCGCCAACCCGTCCGCCGCTCGCTCTTGCACCAAATTGGGCAAGAAAAAATCTTGCCGCAAGCGATAAGTTTCGCTCGTCACCTCGGCAATCAATGTCAATTTATCCCGAAGCACCGCTGCTTTTTCGTACTGCAAACTCGCTTTATACTCTTCGATCTGCCCGCGCAATACGTCGGTGACTTGCTTGGTTTTGCCGGTCAAAAAAAGCCCCAACTGACGCATAATTTCCCCATAGTCCGCCTGACTGATCTCGCCCGTGCACACCCCCGGGCACAGCCCTAAATGGTTATCAAAACACCTCCGCATCACTCGCCGGCGCGTTGCGTTGCACCAAGGAAAAATCGGCCGCACTAGTTTAAGCACCTCGCTGACCTTATAGCTGCTCTGAAACGGGCCAAAAGTTTTCCCCTTCAGATGCCGTTTTTGTAAATCTCGCCGGCGCACCCGTAACACTCGCGGAAAAGGCTCGTCGGTGATCACCACGTACAGCGGACTTTTGTCATCCTTGAGCAAGACGTTATATGGCGGTTGATAGCGATTAATCAACTCCGCCTCCACCAGCAGTGCTTCCAGCTCGCTCCTTAAAATCCGCCACTGTACAAACTGTGCCTTTTGCGTCATCTCCCGGATCCGCGGAATTTTTTGCCCTTGATGACGATAGGAATTGAGCCTATTGCGCAAATTTTTTGCCTTGCCGACGTACAGCACCCGTCCCCGCTCGTCCAGCCACCAGTAAACTCCAGGCAACGGCGGCAAGTCCGACGATTCCACCCAGACAGCCAAAGGCTGCGTAGGAGATTGCCACTCCGCCGAATTGGTATTCATTAATGATTTCTCCCTTTCCGTCGCGCACCCGCACCACCGCTTGAAACTTTTCATACGGCCGCCACCAGGCAGTCGGGCGCACTCGCGCGATTATAACCGAAGTCTGCCGCGCCGTCAAGTCCAAACGCTCCCGCTCCAACTCCAGCGCCACGTCGCCCGCCGTTACCGTCGCTTCTACCGGTAAATCGGACCAAAATTGCCCCGTTTGATTAGTAAAATACAGCGCATACTCGCGCAAACTCGTCCACCACCCGTGCCAGACCAAATCATCGCTGACCGCTATCTCTGGCGTCTCCACCATCTCGCCCTCAGGCACGCTCTCCACATTCCACGTGTTGAAAAACTCGCCCGCCAACTGGAAATGCTCGCCCAAGTGATAATCCCGATCAATTTGCCCGTCGATAATGTAACCTTCAGCGCTCACATCCAACACCTGGCCACTGTCCAGCAAATAATACGCCCGCCAGCTGCCGTCATCCAAGCGCGTCCAATCCACCGGTGTGGGGGAGAGCTGGCGATAAACAAAAGTTGTCCCCGCTTGGTCGCCCGGCAAAATAATTTCCCGATACGCCGGGTAATTGCTCTGATTAGCCACCGGCTGGCGCAAACTAAATTGCAACGTCTGACTCTCACCGTAGCGCAACACCAACTCACTCTGGCCCGTCATCTGAAAATCATAAGCAATCCGCCCTTCGTCAGTCGCCTGGCGCACGCCAGGCAGCGACAGTTGCGGCTCGCCCCAAGCCACCGGCACCGCCACCCGGACGCGGTAATTCTCCCACGTCTCACTCCCGGGCAAAGCCAGCAACCGAATCACCCGCGCACTCCCGCGTCGCACGCTCAAACTCCGCGCCGTGTACTCCAGGGCAAACTGGCGCCGCTTACCCTGGCCCACCACCGTATTATTAAAAGTCAAATCAATCACCCGCCGAGCGTGATCAGTGTGTTCTTCCTTCGTGATGTCTTCATTTTTTTCTTGAATCACCAATCCGCTAATGCCATTGTCCGGCACCACAATTTGATAATTGCTCACAAAAGTCAAGGCCGTTTGGTTTTGCAGCGTGAAATCAATCACCACCTTAGCCGTTTCGTCACCGTCAAAAGTGTAAGTCGCCAGCACGTCAGTGGTAAAATCCGCCGCTCGCGCCACCGAAAAAGTGCAAGCAGAAAAAAATTGAATTATCAATAAAAATTTGACAAATTGTTTACAAATACTGCTTATTCGCATTGTGTTGATCCAGCGTCTTGGCGTAGTGAATTTGGCCCGCGGCGTCGTGTAAATAATAATAGTAATCAGTCTCCGCCGGTGACAAAGCCGCTTCTAGCGCTTCCATGCTCACCGCGCAAATCGGTCCCGGCGGCAAACCTTTGTACACATAAGTATTATACGGTGAATCAAACTCCGTGTCCGCCGCAGTCGGCGGTTCCCACCATTTACCCGTCGTCGCATCCTGGCCGGTCGCATACTGAGCGCTAGCACACAACTGCAGCGGATAGTGATCCGCCAGCCGGTTTTCCAAAATCCCCGCGATCACGCGCATTTGCTCAGCGTCCCGCGCCTCACGCTGCAACAGCGAAGCCAGCGTTAAAATTTCACTCAAACTATGTCCACTTTTCGCAACTTTTGCCTGTATATCGGCATTTGCTTCCACGTCGGCCACGAATTGATCATGCAGGACTTTCACCATCGTCTCCGTCGTGCTCAAAGGCGCAATTTTATATGTTTCCGGCATCAGCCGGCCCTCCAAATCCGCCGTCAGCGCCAAAAACTCCACCTCGTCAAACTCCGGAAAACTTTGCTGCGCCAGATAAGCTGCAATTTCTTCCCGCCGCCAGCCAGGCAAAATCGTTATCGTCACTTGCTCAGGCGGTTGAGTCAGCACTTCCCAAACTTGCGCCACGCTCATCGCCGGACTCACCAGATGATTGCCAATTTGCAAGCTCTCGCTCCCGCCCCAAAACTTCACCCACACCCGAAAAGCCAAAGCATCATGAATCAAGGCACGATTTTCCAACTCGTCAGCTACTGCCGACCAAGTCTGCCCCTTAACCACCGTCACCACTTGCGTCTGCGTCTCATTTTTATTCACCGGCTGGAGCAAACTCCAAGCCCACGCCAGCGCGCTCACCAGCAAAAAAACCACCAGCAAACCACAAAAAACAGCCCACGCAGCCACCTTTTTCATGGTCGATCAGCGACTGCCTTCCGTCAAGTAATTAATAATTTCTCCGTCGCCAATCAAACATCTTTGGCTCGCTTCCAGGCTAGTGTCATTGATGTACAAAAACGGAATGCCCACGCCCGAACCCCGCGCCAAGCCGCACTCCGTGGCGTAATCCACAAATTGCTCTTGATTAGTCGTATCTTGAGTGTTATCCAGCGAAGCCACGATCAAATCGCGCTCAGCGGCCAAATTCGGTTGCGTTTCCAAAAAAGAGGCCACGTTTTGGCAATGTGGGCACGTCACACTCGAAAACAAATACAAAGCGTGCGTCCCGAATTCCACCGGTTCAAAGGTTAAACTCGCACTCGGCGACACTTCATTGCGCACCGCCGGCGTCGCCTGGCCAGTCGTGGTCGTTTCCGTCCGTTTCAACCGCGCAAACACCAAAATCAAAAAAAACACGGCCACAATCGAACCTATCACCACCAAAGAGGTATATTTTTTCTCCATAATCTCCCTATTCTAACACGTGCCACCTCTTTTGGCAAGCCCCAAAAAGTCACGGTGTATCCCCGCTCTCGCACAATTGCCAGTTAGTACCTGTCTTTTAATCATAATAATTTATATTATATCACAAAATATCCCTTTTGTCAAGAGGCAATTTAGCCTGGTAAACGAAATGTGCCCCAGGCTTTCAGCCTGGGGCACGCATGTTCATTGTTGCTACTGCCATCTGCCCTTCTTCTCGCGGCCAACCGCCATCATAAAGCTGTCGGCCAGCCACATAAAAGGCAGCTCGGGGTCGTTCCCCGCCGGTACCAGCTCGGTGAGCGCCAGACCCGGCGTCAGCCGGATTTGCCCGGCGATCGCCGCCGTGCGCGGCTCCCAGACGGCCAGGCTAGACAGCCAGTCCAAGTTGTACTCCGCCAGCTGGTGCTGGCAGATGTAACCCGCAGTGGCGCCCAGTACCTGGGCGTTGTAGCCGCCTTGGTACAACCTTGTTGTCCGGACAAAGGTTTCTTCCGCCAGCCGGCCCAAGTCAACCTCTTTTCCCGCCACCAACCGGTCGACGGCAAAGAGGTGGTCAAACACCCGAGAAAAAGGTTCTCCTTGAGCGATCACCCGCAGCGCCTGGACGTCACGCGCCGGCGGTAATGTCTCAGGCTCGCCGAAAACGTCTCGCCGGAACTGCTCGATGCGCTGGAGTGCCAGGCCCTCGGCAAACATTTGATTCACCGGCACCAGCACGCCACCCAAGCCAAAGAGGGCTTCGCCGCTCTCCAGCTGCAGCACCTGGCCGTTGATGTGATACACCAACAGTTCGCACACTTCCCGCAACGAGCGGCGCGTGCGATTGAAGCGCTCCGGCACCACGATCACGCACGGCCCCCAGACAGAAATTGCCCGGGTTTCCACCATCTGCACCTGGTCGCTGACTATCACGTGCCACCGCTCGTCCAGACCATGATAGCGCAAACCGTACTCCAGCGCCTTCCGGACCGCTTGCGCATCCAGACATGGCACATCTAACTGTGCCAGTTCCTCGGCGGAAAAGCGCGGCCTTTCTTGTGACGCCAACGGATTGACTTCCGGGTCGGTCCGCTGACCCAACCGCGCCAATTGTGCGCGCTTGACCAGCTCGCTCAACTGCGCCGTGATCGGCCCATAGAGCCGATCTTGGCACAGCCGCACGCCGTCAGCGTCACCATTTTGCCAGGCAGTCAACGCCGCCAACTGATTGACAGCGTCCACCAGCCGGTTCATCACCATCTTACAGCCGATGGCCCCATAGCGCGACAACTTGGCCCCACGCTTGACCAGGTCATTAACCCGGTCAATCCAGACAGACAACACTCGACTGGCTTCTTCCATGTCGAATTCCAGCAGTCTGTACTCAAACCGCGGCTCGGCCATTTCGGCCGTCACCTGGTAGCCCGCCGACTTGAATGCCGCCAAGAATTCATCCTTGGCCTCTTCCAAGTTGACAGGCTGGGTGGCGTAACCCCAGTCCAGCTGGTACCAGCCATCCCACTTCTCCATGTCCGCTACTACTGTGTCGAGATCCTCAAAGAGGATTCTTTCCCGCGTACCGACTTCAAGTCGGATCGCCGGGTTTTGCTGGCGCGACCGGATAACCTCCGCTACTGTCTCCAACTGCCCACACGCAAAAACATCAAACATCTTCCATACCTCCTACACAAGTCAAAATATTAAAGAGCTTGTGCCCATCGCCATTAATGAGCAACAATGAACATGTTATTATAACACATTATAGGCTTTTTGTCAAGGCTCTATTTTCCAGGCAAAATGACCACATATCGTCACCTCCAAATATCACCACCGCCCTCATATATTTTGCGACACTCTCCGTCTAAATATAGCCCTCTGCCAGAGGTGGCGCCGCCCCCGCCAGTCACTTAATTTTGCGACACTGACTGTGGTATAATACCTCACATTAGAAGGCTAGCATGCAATTTAATGTTCAAATTAATCGAGAGTGGGATCAAGAAAACTTCGAATCGTTTTGGAAACTTGACAACCCCACTATCAAGAGGGTCTATCCGTGGATTAAGTCCAAACAAGACATCGAGACCCTTTTTGCCAGTGAGTATGACTCCCGGAAAATCTTAGCCATTGCTGGTTGGTTTTTGGGCGAAGATCACATCTTGCGCCAAATTGCCGACGCCTTGAGCGACGTCATTCAAGAAGACTGGCAAGGCCACGAAATCATTGATATTTATGTGGGTGTTTGTCCCGTCTGCCCCCGCTATATCAATGGCGATACTTTCTGGGTTTATTACGGTGGCACCGCCAACGATATGAGACGGCTGTGTGCGCACGAAATGGCTCATTTCCTTTACTTCAAAAAATTAAAGACACTTCTGCATCAAGATGATTTGGATGTCGAGCAACCAGGCTACGAGTGGCTTTTGAGCGAAATTCTCAATGTCCCGATTATCAATGACCAGCGTATCCAAGACATTGTCCATGATCAAGAACAAGGTTACTTTTTCTCGGCTGGTGTGCCAGATAGCATCGCCCAAAAAGTTCAAGCCATGTGGCATCCGGATAAAATGTTGGAGATACACCAGCAGGCACACACACTTTTACAACCATATATCCACTAAAAACCACTCTTTCATCCAGTCAGCCGCCACCCCTTATTTTGCGACACTCGCACCCGAAATATAGATCTCCACCAGATGTGGCAGCCCGCCAGCAACTCACTTTATTTTGCGACACTGACTGTGGTATAATACCCCCCTATGACACATATTTTAATCGTCGGACGAGGGTTCACCACCTTCAATAATTATCTCACCGAGCACGGCTACACCTATACCATTTTGCGAGACGCCGCCACCACCAAACCCGGTCACCGTCCGCGTCCAGGCGAAATCGTCGCCGACTTCACCACTTGGGGTACCCTTGAGCAAGCCGTCAAAAACCTGCCCGTCCGCCCCGATGGGGTCGTCACCATTTACGAAAATTACGTCCGCGACGTCGCCCAGATTGCCCACCTCCTCGGCCTGCCCGGTATGCCTCTCTCCGCCGCCCAGGCGTGCACCGACAAAGCCTTGATGCGCCAACTTTTCGCCCAAGCTCCCAAACCCATCAGCCCCGCTTTCCAAGAAGTCACCACCTGGGACCAAGTGGCCGCTATTGCCGCCGCCCACCAGTTTCCCCTCATGCTCAAACCGGCCAATCTGGTCAAAAGTCTGCTCGTCATGAAAGCCAATGATCTGGCCGAATTGCAAGCCAATTGGCAGCACATGACCGCCACCATCGCTGATGTCTACGCCCAGTGGGCGCCCCACGCCAGCCCCAAAATCGTCGTGGAAGAATACTTGTCTGGTCACGTTTATTCCACCGATGCTTTCGTCGATGCCACCGGCGTACCCCACGTTTTGCCCCACATTGTGGATTACCAGACGGGCTACGAAATGGGTTACGATGACAATTTCCATTATTCTCGGCTGCTACCCAGCCAATTATCCGCTACCGATCAAGAAAAATTGCTTCATTGCGCCGCTTTGGGTTGTCAAGCTCTGGGCATGCGCTCCTCGCCGGCTCACATCGAAATCATTATGACGCCCGCTGGCCCGCGAATCGTGGAAATCGGCGCCAGAAACGGCGGCTATCGCGAGCGGATGTATCGGCTCTCACTGGGCTTGGATATTTACGCCAACGCTTTATACACCGCCATCGACCATCCACTGGAACTTGAGCCCACCCGGCACGAGCCGGTCGCTGTCTTGGAACTTTTTCCCCATGAAACCGGCACTTTTGTGGAAGTGGCCCACGAAGCCGAGTTGCAAACCTTGCCTTCACTCGAGTACTACAAGTGCAAGCGCACACCTGGCGAACCCACCGGTAAATCGCGCGACGGTTACAAGTTTAGCGCCGTGGTCATTTTGCACCACGCCAACCCAGCCCAATTTGCGCGCGATTTAGCCTTTGTCAACGACAACGTTCGCATTGTCACAGCATAAAAAATGCCCGGGCTTGCGCCCGGGCCAGTGTCAGCTGGTTCACTTCCCTTTTTTGCGCGACCTCGCCGGTGGCGGGGTCTTTTTAGCTGGCGCCGGCGAGCGCTTTGGCCCGCTGTGATGATGCGCCGGGCGGCGATCCCACTCGTACCGCCGTGGAGGCGGCTGGTGGTGCCGCCAGTGATGAGGCGGCGGGGGAGGGGGCGGTGGCCCCGGTCGGTCCCAGTATTGGGGCGGCCGATCCCACTCCGGGGGGCGATCATAGTAGCAATCTCGGTCATTGTTGGCGATGATCGCCACCAGCCCCAAGGCGGCGACGATCCCCAGTGCCACCTTTTCCCGGCGGCCCATGGCGACCGCTGGCCGCGCGTCCAGCACCGCCATTAGCGGCGCCATGACGATCGCCGCCAGCAGTATCACGCATAAAACTTTTCTTCCCATGGTATCTCCTCCTTTTCAACCACGAAAAACCTTTTCGTATGCCAAAGAACCCAACTGACCCCACCATTATATCACACTGCGTCAATTTTGTCAATAGTCAATTTTTATAGGCTGAAAATCGCATTTTGCCCTCGCCAAACCCGCTTTCGTGTGTTACAATCAAGCCATGCCAACCACATACCAAAGCAATCCCGAAATCGACACCGCCTGGACAGCCCTGACGAATACGCAGACGCACGCCTTCATCACTGGCCCCGCTGGGACCGGTAAATCCACGCTTTTAAGCCGTTACCTCCGCCAAAAAGACGAAGACACCGGCGTAGCCGTCGTCGCCCCCACTGGTGTGGCCGCTCTCAATGTCGGCGGCGAAACCATCCACCATTTTTTCCACCTGCGCCCCGGCGACACCATTCACTCGGCGCACATCGCCGCCATCCGCACTGCCAAAGCCGGTTTCGGCGACATTTTCCAGCACTTAGATGCCCTCGTGATTGACGAAATATCCATGGTTCGCGCCGATTTATTCGATATGATGGACGAATTCTTGCGTACCATCCGCCGCAGCAATCAGTCTTTCGGCGGCGTCCGCCTCATCTGTTTTGGCGATTTGTATCAATTACCGCCTGTGGTCAACGAACAAGAACGCGCCCTGGTTGCCGACTACCAATCCGAATTTTTCTTTCACTCCCACGCTTTCGCTCGCATGCAAGCCGAGCAAGCCGCCAATTTCTCTTTCACGCGCTTAAAACACATTTTTCGCCAAACCGATCCAGATTATTTAGCCTTTCTAGATAAAGTCCGCCACGAGCGGCTCGAAGACAGCGATCTGGCATTCATCAATCAGCACGTCACCGATCTGCATCGTCTCATGAACCTTGATGCCAGCTACATTATGCTCACCGCCAGCCGCGCCCGCGCCCAACGCGTCAACGAATACCACCTCGGCCGCTTGAAAAGCCCGTGGAAAAATTTCCAGGGCTTCACTTCCGGTAAATTCCGCCCCACCGACGCTCCCACCTCCATCAACCTCACCCTCAAAGAGGGCGCCCGAGTCATGCTCGTCAACAACGATCCCGAAAATCGCTGGGTCAATGGCTCCACCGGCACCGTCACCCACATTCCAAATCATGACACCGTCTGCGTCCGCCTGGATGATGACGACCAAATTGTCGAAGTCCACCGCCACACCTGGGAAAACACCGAAACCTACTTCAACAAGCAAACCCAGCAAATCGACACCCGCGTCATCGGTTCTTTCGAGCAATTTCCCATCATTCCCGCCTACGCCATCACCATTCACAAATCGCAAGGCAAAACTTTTCCCCATTTAGCCATCGATTTAGAGCGTCAAGCTTTCGCTGGCGGCCAATGCTACGTCGCTCTCTCCCGCGGCACTACTCTAGAAACCCTTCATCTGGCCCGGCCGCTTACTTATGCCGATGTTCACTACGATCAGCACATTTTAGATTTCATGGACGCTTTTTTTGATGGCAACACCGCCGAGCAAGCCAAATATGCCATCACCTATCAAGTCACCGATGACGGCACCCAAACTAGCATTTTCTAAAAATGCTAGCAAATATCCTTTGATTTATCGCGATTTTTTCGCAACATTGATAACATTTTGTCTTTAAGAAAATACAAAATCAAACTGGCCACCACGCCCACCACGAAAGCGATCACCGCCGCCCAGTAATCTTTGACAATCAGCCGGTCGCCCACCAGGACCGTCACAAACATCAGCGGGAAAGAACCGCCTACCGCCGCAAAAATAAAATTGCGCCAGTTAATATCGGTCAAAGCCGCGAAATAGGGCACGAAACCATTGGATAAAAAGGGGAACAAATATAAAATAAACACGGCTGTATTAGCGTTTTGACTTTGGCAAAAATGCGCCAGTGGCTTGAGCGGGCCTTTGAAAAGCACCGCGCGGATGCTCGCCGGGCGGAAGCGGTGCAAAAAGTAAAAAACGCCACAATTGGCCAGCGCACACGCCATCGTCAAAATCACCGTTCCCCACCAAGGTCCATACGTCACGCCCGCGGCCAATTGCAGCAAAACCTCAGGGAAAAACGGCACCACCGACTGCAACAGCTGCAGCAAAAACAATACCAGCGCCCCGCGCCAGCCAAAAGACCGAACGTATTCAATCAAAGCTTCATGGTCGCCCTCTTGCAACAGGCTCCAGATATCAGGCGCAATTTGGCAAATGACCGCCGTCAGCAAGCCCAGCATCGCCACCGCGCCTACCAGCGTCCACAACAGGCGCGACTGCCACCATGGTTTTTTGTTCACTCCAGCTTCTTGATTTTCCACCCCCTAATTATACCACATTTATGATATAATATGCTGGTTAATCACGGGAAGCGTCGCCTAGTGGTTTATGGCAGCAGTCTTGAAAACTGCCGGGTTTACCCGTCGTGAGTTCGAATCTCACCGCTTCCGCCCGTCACTCGCGCAAAAATAGCGGATACACCAAATTTTCTGTCTTAGCCAACGGCCGCAACCGCGCCAATTCCTCCAGCCCCACCCGCCCCCAATACAAATCTCGCGGATCATTGCCTGGCGTCTCCAGCCACTCTTTAACTTGCCAGTAACCCTCCCAGTAGACGATATCCTTGGTGTAGCCGCCCGGTTGCTGCGGATCTGTCAAGCCTCGCTTGACCCGCAAACTCAAATTAAAGATTTTTTTCAGGCTACTAGCCCGCTTCCGCAACGCCGCCACCACCTCACTCCAGCCGCTCTCGGCGGCCACGCTGGCCGCCTCATACAAAATCGCCGCTTCCCGGATATCCGCCTCGGGCATGCCGCGCCGGGCGTTAATCATAGCCAGGCCTTCCTCCGTCCGCCGCCACACCGTCTCATCCGCTTCCCGATCGCCCCACACTTGCTGTTTTTCATTGAAACGTCGCAAAAAATGCGTCTGGACTTCGTGGCGCAACATCGACTCAAAACCCAATCGCTCAATTTTCACCGGCCAGCGGACATTCAGCCGGCCAAAACCGTCCATCATGAAGCGACTGGTTTGGTGCGGATTTTGTACCATCGTGACCAGCGGAATTCCTAATTGTGTACATAATTCTTGTACAATTTGGCACATTTGCTCCCATGTCAAAGGATTTTTTATTTTGGCTTTTTTCTTAGCCGGACAGTCAGCCAGATACTTATGCGCCCGGCGGCGCTCGTCATCTTGCGGCAAACCAAAAGCTTGCAATTCCGCCACCTCAAACTCCCGCCGGTAGACAAAATGCGGCACATAATTACCCTCAGCCACAATAAATTTGTCGCGCTCTTCCATGACATTGACGGGCACCAAATCTGTAATAATTGACATAACCACTATTATACGCTAGCGTCGCCCCATTTTAAAGCGCCACTTAAACCGCTGATTTTGGTAATCCACGATGTCACTAGGTTTTTCGATTTCGCGCGAACTATTGCCCATTCGGATGTAAAATCGCTCCGTTTTGGCCCCATCTTTATCCATCGTCACCGTGTACAAAGGACTCCGCCCCTTTTTGATTTTACACACACAAATTTCTTGATTTTCCAAAACCGGGAAAAAGATTTCCACCCGTCTGGCGGCAAAATGTTCGCCATAACTTTGCGAAATCAGCGAGCGCAAATGCAACTCGAAACCGTCTTTATCCGGCTTTTTCAAGGTCTGATAATCCGGTTGCAAGCCCAAAACCTCGCCTTCGTCACTCAAACCGATCATCAAAATGCCTCCGTCGGTATTATTGAAAGCCGCCACACTTTTCAGCACCGTGTTTTCCAAATTTTTATTGTAAGCGCGCGTCTTCAAATCGAAACGCAAACTCGATTTAAACTCCACCCGTGTGTTCTCGCCAGCATTAATGATGTCGCGCACTTGATTAGTAAAATAATACCGTCGGGAAAACTGCCAGTAGTAAAACAAGAACGTGCCCAGCGTGATGGCAATCACCGCCACAATCAACCAGTAAACCACCTCCCAGCTCACTCCCAAATTCCACAAAGCGTCATGTTGGGCTACCACCACCGCCATCACCTGATAATCGGTATAAGTCACCACCGGAATTAACTTCACCCAAAACTTCTGATTATCGCCTTGCGCCTCTAAAATCAACGGTGTATCAAGATTTTTTTCTTGTTGGTACTCGTCAGTTAGCAAAAAGTCCCAATTGTTAAAATTCCAATTCTCCCGCCGCTGCCACAGTCGCGCTGGCGTGGACGCCACCGGTAAATCCGCCGGCGACACCAGCGGAAAAACTTGACGCTGCCGGCTTTTGTCACTCAAAAACATCACCGCCCCCAACCGCGGCGCCGTCGTGTCACCACTTATCCGGTAAGCAAAATTCACCACCGCCAAAACGTACACTTTGTCGCCTTGGTCATTAATATGCACCCAAAACAAGCCAATTTCCTCCCGACTCGAGTGCACCGGCGACCAATAAATCTGGTCCGACTCCAACTCTTGCGTCAGCAACCAAGCCGCGAAATCTTGATTGACGTCTGCCGCCACTTGCCAGCCGTCCTCACCCGGCTCCACCCGCCACTGGCCATGCGTACTCACGCTCCCAAACTGGAAATATTTCACGTCCGCCAAAGTCGCGATATCCGCCCGCCACGTCCGCACAAATTCTCGAGCACTGTTTTCGTCGTGCACCCGCTCGTCCACCGTTTGCGCCATATTTCCGTGATACGCCAGCCAATAATACAAACTGTCATAAGTCGGATAAAAACTGGTCACAAATTCATTGCTGATTTGTTCCAAATAATCCCGATTTATCAGCAAATTTATGTGACGATTGCTCAGCAACAACCCCAAAATCACCGCCCCCAGCGAGGCCACCAGCAACCACCGCGCCCGATGTAGCAGTGTCCGATTGCTTTCGTCACGCACTTGAAACGGTTGGATAAACCGATTACTCCATAAACGCTCGAATACCGCTGTGCCTGCCATTTCCTATATTGTACCTCAAAAAATATCAATTTGCGAAGCAAATTGAGTGGCTCGATCATACTCCTCGGCTGTTAAAAAAAAAGTTAAAGCACGCTCACCGCTGCCGCCAGCACCCCGCTGACGTCCACCACTTCGATTTTGCCCGTGTCCGCCGTCAAAGTCGTATTGGTCGTCACCAACTTCACCAGTAGTGAGCCTTGGATTTTCTCGCTGGCCGCCGCCTGCACCGGCGCGTGCGTCACCGCCGCTCGTACACTCACCGCCCCTTGTTGCGCCAGCAGCTGAGCCAATTGAATCAGCGTCCCCCCCGAAGTAGTAAAATCATCCACGATTACCGCCTGTTTGCCCGCCAACGACCCGCTCACCCCCCAAAATTGCGGTCGCTCGCTGTGATCCGGCCGGTTTTTATCGGCCACCACGCACGGCCAGCCCAAAATTCCCGCCAACTCATGCGCTCGCTTGGCAAAACCCGCATCCGGCGACACCAACACCGCCTCCTCCGCCGGCAACTGCCAAGCGCCAATCGCCGCCACCAGCGTCTCTTGCACCGACAAATTCATCACTGGCATCGGGAAAAACCCGGTTACGCTGGTATTGTGCAACTCACAAGTCATCAACCGAGAAATGTGAGCACTCGCCATCATATGTCCCACCGCCGCTGAGCGAATACTCGTTCCCGGGCCGTCTTGCTTATCCGATTTACCATAAGAAAAATAGGGGACAATCGCCACAATTTCCGCCGCTCCCTCGCGCCAGACCGCGTCGGCAGCAAACAGCAACTCCATTAAGTCATTATTCACTTGTTCGCCCCACAAACTTTGCACAATCACCACTCGCCGGCCAGACAATGCCCCCGGCACTTGGACAAATAAATTACCGTCGCTAAAATAGTGACGATGAATAGAGACGTATTCCGCTCCCAACTGCGCCGCCATCCGGCTGCCCAAACTACCGGCTTGCCGGCCGCCCAAAAATAACCATTGATCCTTGCTGACTGTCATTCACCTATTATATCACACCAGTCAAAATCTGCTCCAGCGTGTGCCACGCTAGCGTTGCGCACTTGACGCGCGCCGGCGAATTTTGGATATCCGCTAAAGCCACCGCCTCGCCCAAAGTGGCCATTTGTGCCTCGCTGGCCGCGCCGCGTATCATCGCCACAAAATTAGCGATCAACGTTTGCGCGCCTGCCACTTTTTGGCCAGTCAAAATTTCCGCCGCTATGTCCGCGCTTGCCCGACTAATCATGCAACCCTCGCCCGCAAAAGTAATTTGTTTAATCACTTTGTCCTCATCCACGCTCACCCAAAATTGTAATCGGTCGCCACAACTTGCATTCACTCCAATTTGTGTCAAAACTTGCTCGGCCGCCGCTTGTTGCTCAAACCCGGGAGTAGTTCCCGGGTTTACCTTTTCCCGCCTGGTATCATCGTCCAAACCCGGGAGTAACTCCCGGGTTTGGCCAAAGTCGGGAGTTACTCCCGGGTTTAGCGGTAACCCGGGAGTAGCTCCCGGGTTGGCGTGGCGCGGGTGTAAAGCGTGCGCCGTTAAAATATCATTGTAAAACTGATTATACGTCATAACCCAACCTCACTCGCACACTTGCCAAAACGTCTAGCAACTTATCAATTTGCCCGATACTATTATAAAAGCTCAAACTCACCCGCACGCTCGCTGGAATCCTCAAGTATTGATGCAACGGCGCCGCGCAGTGATGCCCTGCCCGCACGCCAATTTGCTCGCTGGCCAAAACCGCCGCCACGTCGTGAGCGTGCACGCCCTCTATATTAAAACTCACCAAGCCGTGCCGCCGCCCCGCCTCCGGCGTGCCCACGATCGCCACCCCCGCCACTCGTGCCAGCCCCGCTAGCAGATAGTCACTCAATTCTTGCTCGCGCGCCACCATCGCCGGCCACGACAGCTGCCGCATATATGCCGTTGCCGCCGCCAGCCCCACCGCCCCCGCGGCGTTGACCGTACCAGCTTCCCATTTGGCCGGCCCCGTTTTATAAGTCACTTGTTCCCAGGACACCGTCTCAATCATCTCGCCGCCTTGCTGCCACACCGGCAGCCGCTCTTGCCAGCCAGCGCGAATCAGCACCCCACCAATCCCCATCGGGCCGTACATTTTGTGCCCCGAAAAAACCAGCGCGTCCGCCCCGCTGGCCGCGAAATCCACTGGTCGATGCCCGACCAATTGCGCTGCGTCCACTACCAAACGCGCCCCCGCCGCGTGCGCCACCTGTGCTAATGAGGCTATGTCATTGACGACCCCCAAGACATTAGACACCGCCTCCACCGCCACTATTTTACACCGTGTATCAATGATTTTCGCCAATGCCTCTGCCGTCAGCTGACCGTGTTCGTCCGGCTCGAAAGCCACCAGCCGCGCCTCCGTATCCCGCGCTACTTGGCGCCAGGGCAAAAAATTGGCGTGATGACTACTGCGGCTGACAATCACCGTGTCGTCCTTGGTCAAACCCGCGCGCGCCACACTGGCCGCCAGCAAATTGAGACTTTCCGTCGCCCCACGGGTAAAAACCAGCTCGCCGGCGCGCGCGCCCAAAAAGGCAGCTACTGCCGCTCGCGCGTCCTCATAAGCAGCAGAGGCCCGCTCGCTTAAATCGTACAAACCGCGCGCCGGATTAGCATTGTCTGCCTCGTACCATTCTTGCTCAGCCGCCAGCACGGCGTGCGGCTTTTGTGTCGTGGCCGCATTATCCAGGTAAATCAGCTCCATCTGGCGCGCCAGCAGAGGAAAATCTTGGCTAATTTCGTCCGTAATCATATGTTTTCTCCTTGAATGTCATCCCACTGACGCGCGCGCCGCCCCTCATCCGCGATCATTCTCGCCACTCGCTCCAGTTGCGCCCGCGCCACCTCTCGCGCCAGCCGCTCACTTGTCCACCCCCGCGCCCGGGCGTAAAAAGCGGTTTCGCCCGTTTCGGGTGTCAGCACTTGGACCCCGTGGGTCGCGTCGACTCGCCGCTCGTGTGTGAGCACGAGCGGCGCGCTCACGTTTTGCGCCGGTTTCCCCAGTAGCAGCACTTGTTCATGTTCGTTGCCGGCAGCCCCCGGGCTCCCCGGCTCAAACTCTAGCGTCGAGCGCCAAATTTTGCGCGCGCCAGGGTACATATGGCCGGTTGTGTTCACGACCGCCCGCGCCCCTGGCGCGCGCACCCGCACCACGTAGTTTAAACTCAAAAAGTCCTTGCTTCCCAGCGCATACGCGCTCTCGATGTCCACACTTGCCCCCGCACCCACCAACTCGATCACCGTCTCCACCAGCCGCTCGCCCGGCCGGACAAAAAGCTGCAACAATTGTAAATGCGCCCCCGCCGCCACTGTCCAAATTTGCTTGGTGGGCAGAGAAAAATCGCTCGCTGTTTGCACCACTTGTTGCTTTTGGCCCGCCGCCACCTGATGCTCGCGAGTCGCCAGCCGTGCCACCCCATGGCCGCCAGTTTGCGTCCAGCTCCAAGTTTTTGCCGGTAAATCATTAATTTTTGGCATTGGCTTTCTTCATCTGACTCGTGACCAAATTGGCCATTTCCACCGCGTACTCCAGCGGTAATTGTTTGGCAAACCCGTCTACCACCCCGTTGACCAGCGCCAAACGCGCCTGCTCCCGCTCCAGCCCCCGGCTCCCCAGATAAGCGATTATCCCTTCATCCAGCGTCCCCACACAAGCTTCATAGCCCACGTCCACCTGTGGTGCCCGAATGTCCAGCACCGGGATGCTGTCCGAGCGCGACTGATCCGCCAGTTGCCAACTTTGGCAATCGATACTCGCCCGGCTACCAGTCGCCTCCGGTGTCATAGCTATACTCGCTCGGAAAGTCGACACCCCGTCACCATCAGCCAAACTTTGGGCCGTGATCGTACACGCCGTCTGCGGCGCCCGCGCCACCACTTTCACTCCGGTATCCAAATTTTGCCCGCTCCCCGCCAGTGTCACCCCGTGATAAGACATTTTCGCCCCAGCTCCAGCCAAAATCGTGGCCGGATACAACTCCGTCACCATCGAGCCAAAACTCCCCGACACCCACTCCACGCTCGCCCCCGCGGCTGCCTGAGCTTTTTTGGTGTTGAGATTATACATATTCCGCGACCAATTTTCCACCGTCGAATAACGAATTTTTGCCGATTTACCCACAAAAATTTCCACTGCGCCCGCGTGCAGCGCCGCCACATTGTACCGCGGGGCACTGCACCCTTCGATAAAATGCAAGCTCGCCCCCTCATCCACGATAATCAGAGTGTGCTCAAACTGCCCCGCCCCCCGAGCATTAAGCAAATAATACGCCTGCAGTGGTAAAGCCGTCTGCACTCCAGGCGGCACATAAACAAAAGTCCCGCCCGACCACACCGCCGTGTGCAACGCCGCCCACTTGTGCTCACCAGGTGTGACCAATTTAGCAAAATATTGCCGAATCATCGGTTCATATTCTCCATGCAGCGCCGCCGTCAAATCCGTAAACACCACCCCTTGCTCCGCCGCCATTTCCTGGGTGCGATGATACACCACCTCCGAATCATATTGCGCGGCTACACCGGCCAAAAGTTGCTCTTCCGCTTGCGGGATACCCAACTCAGCAAAACTCTGCCGGACGTCTGGCGGCACCTGCTCCCAACTGGTCGCCATTTGGCTCTCCGGCTGGATATACGGGACAATTTTGTCCATATCCAAACCCGAAACATCCGGCCCCCAAGTCGGGTAGGAGAGCGACTGGTATTTTTCCCACGCCTGTAAGCGCACCTGCCGCATCCAATCGGGCTCGCCGTGACGCGCCGACAATTCCTCCACCAGCAAGCGATCCAGCTTATCTGTCGGCCGTGGAGTCATATTTACTACTAAAATACTTGGTATATCCGTCTTTTTCAATCTCTTCGATCACATTTTGGTCGCCTTCGTACACAATTTGTCCACGAATCATCACTCCCGCTCTGTCACATCGCAATTTTTTCACTAATTCAGTCCGATGCGTAATCACCAGCATCGTCACTTGCGTGTCTCGCACTCGCTCCAAATTCTCCGCCAAAATCTTGATCGCGTCCGCATCCAGGCCGCTGTCCAACTCGTCCAACACCGCCAGCTGGGGCGCCAAAGATAAAAGTTGCGCTAATTCCAACTTTTTGCGCTCCCCGCCGGAAAATCCGACGTTGAATTCTCGGTCCGCGTAACTACCGTCCAGCCCCACCACCTTCAAAGTTTCCAGTAAATCGCGCCGCGTTTCCCACGGCGAGGCCGCCAGCCCCAATTGTTCCCGACTGATCCGGATTAAATTAGCTACCGTCACCCCAGTAATCGCCGGCGGATTTTGCCAAGACACAAACACCCCAGCCAGGGCCCGTTCATTGGCCGTCATCGGCAATAAATCTTGATCGTTCAAACAAAATTTGTCCGCCGTCACCCGTAAACTCTCGTCACCCGCCAATGTGCGCGCCAGCGTCGACTTGCCGGCTCCATTGGGCCCCAGCAAAACGTAAACTTCCCCCGGCGCCAGGCGCAAATTCACCCCCGCCAGCAGACTTTGCTCGCCAACGGCCACTCGTAAATTCTGGATCTGTAAACTCGCTCCCACGCTCCCTTTCTGTACTCTTATTTTACCATAGCCGTCAAGACAACAATTGCCTCACTCATTTCCCTTTGGCCGTGGTATAATGTCCCCAAACAGAAAGGATTTATGCCACAAGATAATCAACAGCCTCAAGTGACCGCGCCCGGCCGCCAAAACAACCGCCCGCGCCTGATCAACGATTCGCCCGCCATGGCCGTCGATGGCAGCATGGTCACCACACTCAACAATCGTCAGCTCTCCATCCGCTTTTTGCAAAACGTCGGCCAAAACCAAGGCGAAGTCAACATGATGGTCGCCGCCCACGTCCGCCTCGATCAGCCAGGCGTGGCCGCCACCGTCAAACTCCTCCAAGACGCCCTGGAGCAAATGCAAGCTCAGCAAGAAAAAGAGATGGTGGACGCCAGCAAAAAAGATTGATTAATCAATCTTTTTACAGCCAAGTAATATTTTGAAAGTGCTCGATGCGCTCGGGCAGAACCGCGATCGCGTCAAAACGATAATCCATCTCCACCGGATAAGCCTGGACATATTTTTGCGCCGCCCGGATCATGGCCGCCAATTTGCGCTCGTCAATCGCTTCTGCCGGATCACCGGCGAAATCGCCACTCCGGGTTTTGACCTCCACAAACACCAATTCTTGATGTGCCCAATCCACCGCCACCACGTCGATTTCATCTTGACCAAAAGTCACATTGGTCGCTACAATTTCCCAGCCTAGCGCGCACAAAAAATTTTGCGCCCGCTTTTCGCCCGCTTGACCCAAAGCGACATTATGCTGTCGCCGCTTTGAAACTCTTTTCTTTGATTCGCGTGGCACGCTTGCCAATCTTATCGCGCAAATAATACAATTTCGCCCGCCGCACCGCGCCCTGGCGCTTGACCACGATTTTGCGCAAACTCGGCAAACTCAACGGAAAAATTTTCTCCACTGGGACATTATTGGCCCCGATTTTGCGCACCGTGAAACTTTTGCCCGCCAACTTGCCGCCGGCCGCAATCACGATCCCCTCGAAAACCTGGACCCGTTTTTTGTTGCCTTCGCTCACTTCTTGATGGACCGCAATCGTGTCACCCACGCTCACGTCCTGATCTTGGTATTTAAAATGTTGTGCCATATCGTTTCGCTCGCCTGGCGAGCCCTTCCTTCTTGTCAAGTTACCGTATTATATCACACATTTGCCCAAATCGGTGAGCAATTTACCTCTCAATTTCCGCCACGCCTGGAAATTGCCTCTTGACAAAAGTAACCCGATGTGATATAATATAGGACAAAGACCACCAAACTGGGGACTAAAGTTAGTGAATGTGTGGTATAATATGAAAGAATTATGACAAGTGAGCAGCCAGTCAATCCAGTAGCCAGTGATCCCACCGCCCCTGCCAAAAAAAAGCGGCGCCGTCGCCATAAAAAGGCGGCCAGCGTCCCCGTGACTCCAGACGTCAGCGAGCAACACGACGGCCACACTCACTCGTATCGCTTCAGTCCGCTCACCACCACCAAACCCATTACTCCAGACGAAGCCGCCGCTCCCACCCCAGAGGCAGACGACCAAGCTGCCACCTCCACCTCTGCGACCAAAAACGATGAAAAAGACTCTCAACCGGTCACATCTGACGCCTCAGCCGAGTCACCGGACCAAGACAAAAAACAAGACAAGTCCAAGTCCACCGCTGCTGACTCCACTGCCGTCAACACCACCGCCACCATTAGCCTCCAGGAAATCCAAAAAGCCCAACGCCGGCGCAACTGGCTGATCGTCGCTATCCTGATTATCGTGGGC
>JAFRKU010000011.1 GCA_017431585.1 bacterium
AAGTCGATCTACCACGCCCACGTTCACCAGATTTTCTTGGCCAACGTGGATGGACTCTTCGACTTTATGGCACGCGAGTTGAGCAATCTCGGTATGTGCTGCCAGATCGCCACTTTCCGTGGTAGCTACCTCTACGAGCTACGGGATTACCTCCAGCCCGGAGAGGATTACATGTATTTCAGAGTGGACGACAAACAAATAGTCGCCCACGACCGCAACACCGGCGGCCTCATCTCGCAACACTTTCGAGTGAAGCTCTGCGAGTTTTATGGCGTTCCCTTCCTCAACTGGAAGGACGCCAGTGAAAGTGTCAGGGCGACCTTTGCCCACCGTTTGACCAGTAGCCTCCCAACTCGGCTGCCGGTCTACGAAGAGGCACACAGCAAGTAGTAAGTCAGTTTTTCGCGTCCGTGATTAACCCGGACGTGCCGCTCTTCTCAAACTGCACACAAAGAATTCCCCGTACATCCGTGCGGGGTTTCTTCTTTGTATACAAAATATATACAATACATTGCTGCCCCGCACCCGCACTTTTTCGCCTTTTTGACTGGCCAAAATGTACCCTGGGTAAGCGTCAGACATTGGGCGCGTCCGCCCGGTAGTCGCCCCGCTCACTAATGCACCGCCGCACCCCGCCGTAAGCATCCGCACAATCGCCAGAGAACCGCGGTATCAAGTGATAATGGAAATGCAGTTGCGATTGTCCCGCATCCCGCCCACAATTGCAACCCAAATTATATCCTGTACAATTTTTAACTATATTTTGCCAGTTTTTCACGGCGAAATCGCACAAAAACTTTGTACGCGGATTCACGTCCGGCTCTTGGAGTGTCGCCACATACTGTTGATAAACAACGTCACTGGTGGCCAATTTTTTCATCTGCTCGATGACATCCAGCAAATCCACTTTTTCCTCTCGAGTCAGTTGGAACCAGTCGTCGCGATGAGCCTTGGTAATCGCCAGCAAATGCCCCGGATTGACTGGGCTTCGGTCCGCCACCACGGAAAAATACTGATCCTCCCAGATTTTTTGCGCCTGAAACCACTCCTGGCAAAACAAACACTCGCTCATCGCGTCTCCTTCCCAACTTCTCCTCTCGCCCCTTCCGTTTGCGTCAAAATCACCATCTGCAAGTCACCCAGATCCAGCCGCTCCACCTCACTCAACTCCGGCAAAAACACCGAATAATCGGTCCAATTTACCAAATCATATTTAAACCGATTAGCCTGGTCGCTCTCATTGGCCACGAAATTGAGACACCACTGTCCCGCCTGGCACAACAAAACATTGTAGCGGTAATACTCGCTCAATCTCTCTCCCAAAGTCTGAGTCGGGAAAAAATAATTATACGGTACCACCATCTCTTGACTGGTGACCACCACATTGGTCTCATCCGCTGGCAGCTGAGCAATTTTGGCTGCCGCCTGTTGCCACGCTTGGTACTGACCATTGGTTGGCATCTTATAAAGTGCAAACAATTCTTGCACGATAATTAGGAAAAAAATCGTATAAACGATCACTTTTTGTCTCACTTGCGCCAAACAGATTGTTAGCATTATCACCGCGTACGGCATGAACGTATACAAAAAGTAATCCGGCTTGTCACCTTTGTAAAGCCGCAACATCAGCGCCATCGCCACCAAATTCAGCCCTGGCAGCGCCCACGACCAAGCCTGGTGCAAATTTCGCCCTTTCATCCACCAAATTTCCCACACGTACCAACCGATCAGTGCCCAAAACAAAACCATACTCACCACCACCGTCGGCGTCCACAACCAGTCCGGCTGATACAAATACCCCCAACCGGCCAGCCAATACAGCTCTCCGGTTACAAACCGGGTGTAAAAACCAGGGAAAAACAAGCCATAATACACCGGTTTGCGCAACCGCTCCACCGCCGGCGCCCCACTCGTCAGCCAAGTTGTCGCCTCATGCCAATTGTCCAACCAGTGCGTCAGCTCATAATGAATATAAGGCGCGCACATGATCACACTGATTAAAATCCCTATCCACCAATATTTTCTGCTCTCATGCCGCCAGTGAAAATACTTAACCGCGTCCGCCACCGCCAGCGGCAGCAGCACGAACCACTGGAAATGTAAATTCGCCAAAGCCACAAAACTCACTATCGCCCCCGTCAAGCACCAGCCGCGCCGCTCCAGCAGCCACTCGTGACTACACACCAAAAAAATCAGACTGCACAATGGCACCAAATTCGGATTCCACGCCTGACTGCCCGCCATCGTCACCAGCGGCGAAAACACGTATATGAGCGTCCCCAGCAGTGCCGCCCACTCACCAGCCGCCGTTTTATGCCGATCAGTCAACTTTTTTAAATACCAATACAGGATGCACGGCGTGCAACTTTCCAGGATGATCACCGCCCAGGCCATCGCGTAAAATTGGTGGCCACACAAGCCTTGCGCCAACAATTGCACATAATAATAACCCGGCAGCACCGAAAATTTCGAATAACTAGCCGCCGCCGGCCCCAGCGGAATATAAAAATCCCACGCTTGCCAATGCACCTCAATCAACTGATAATCGCGCACCTGGTCTTGAGTAAAAGATTGGTGATTCAACCAAAACAGCCACTTCACGCACACCGAGAGCACAAAAATCGCTACCAATAGCCAATTTTTCGCCCACCACTGCCGCCATGTGTACCATTTCGAGTCCATATGAGCTATTATATCACGCTTTTCCCCTTGCCCCGGCAGCAATTTGCCCCTGTGCCCCCTCCAGTAGCCCCGCGATTTCCCTCGGAACAAACTCTGCCACTTTTTCCCCATGTATCAGCATTTCTCGCACCATGCTACTACTGACAAACCCCATTTGCCCCGCCCGGATATAAATGGTTTCCAACCCGCCCACCCGCGCGTTCACCTCCGCCAAATTTTCCTCGAAATCATAGTCCACTCCGTTGCGCAAGCCCCGCACCAGCACTTGCGCCCCCGCCGCTTGCGCCGCCTGGTACGTCAGCGTATCATACGTCACCACCCGCACATGATCCAGGTGGGCCCGCGCCAGCAGCACCCGCGTCGCCTCCGCCATTTTATCCCTATCAGTCAATCTTTTTTTCTCACTATTCGCCCCGAAACCAATCGTCACCTCCTCAAACATCTCCGCCGCCAGACGAATCACCTGCCAATGCCCATTGGTCAACGGATCAAAAGTTCCCGGATAAAACGCTCGCATACCCCTATTATATCACAGCCGAAAATAACCCATAATCTGGAAATTGGGTCTTGACAAACTGTCTCAAATGTGATATAATATAGGTCTAAATATGAAAGGCTATCATGCTAGTTAACTCCATCGACGTTTTAGAAGCGGCTTCCCGCCAACACTACGCCGTCGGTCACTTCAATATTAACAATTTAGAAACAATTCAAGCCATTATGGCGGCTGCCACCGCCAAAAGATCTCCGGTCATTTTAGCCGTGAGTAAATCAGCCGCTAAATATGGCGGGCTGGCCAATTTGGTCGCCCTCGTCCGCCTCGCCAGCGAAAAAGCCGATATCCCGGTTATTTTAAACCTTGACCACGGTCCCGACTTTGCCCTGGCCAAAGACTGCATTGACGCCGGCTTCACCAATGTCATGATCGATACTTCCAAGTATCCGTATGAAGAAAATGTCCGGCTTACTCGCGAAGTCGTCGCCTACGCTCACCCCCGTGGTGTCACCGTCGAAGCCGAAATCGGCGCCCTGGCGGGCACCGAAGACAATATCAGCGTCGAAGAAAAAGACGCCCGCTACACCAAGCTCGAAGAGGCCGTTAGCTTCGCCCGCGATACCCAAATCGACAGCCTGGCGATTGCCATCGGCACTGCCCACGGCGTCTACAAAGCCGCCCCGCAATTAGATTTTGACAGATTATCAGCTATACATCAAGCAATTCCCGACGTACCGCTCGTCTTGCACGGCTCCTCCGGTGTGCCGGCCGACGATCTGCGCGAAGCTATCCGCCGTGGCATCGCCAAAATCAATATTGATACCGACTTGCGCCAAGCGTTTTTGGCCGCCGTCCAGCAAAAAATGGCCGCCGAGCCAGACAGCGTGGACATTCGCGCCATTTTAGGCGCCGGCCGTGACGCCATCCAGCGCACCGTCGAGTCCAAAATCGACATTTTCGGCTCCGCCAACCAGGCGTAAAAAAGCCGCGCTGGCGCGCGGCTACAAAAGCTCTCTGTGAGTTCTCTACTCGGTCCGCAATGTGCCCATCTGGGCATGCGGAAAATACTCGATTTGCACAATCGCCCCGTCCACGCTACCTAAAGCGCTCGCCCTCGCCTGGTCTCCCAGCGACAGCGACAGATTGTACGGCCGAACTCGTACCGGAAATGTAAAAATCTTTTCCCGCACCAGCTCGTACACCGAACCACTCGCCGTCTGGAGTATCAATTTGTGCTCCAGTTCGTTCTCGATGACCTTGGCGATGGTGCTACTCTCCAGCGCGCGCCCGGTACTGGTGTCTACCACGTGCACCGGGTTGCTCTTCTCCGGCAAAGCCTGCAGCACACCCACCATTGTCTCGCCCGTGGGAATGGTCCCATGGGTGCCGTGCCCAGAGACCTTCGTCACCGCTACCACGTCGCCGACGGCAAAAAGCGCTTCCGGGGTTCTTTCCACCACAAAAGACGCCGTCGCCCCCGCCAGGCCGTTGGCCCACGCCATGGCTAAATCGTTCAAAGACGGTCCACTAACAATGTTATAGAGCTTCATTTCCAACTACACCTCCGTTTAAAATTTGGAAATCACTCGCATTATATCATACTGTCTACATTTTGTCAAATTGAGACCCGTCAAATGCCCCCACCAGTCCGCCTTTTGCTCATCAACTTACCCTATTATACCATACTATAGGTCATTTGTCAAGTCCCAAGTCGATGCATACACAAAAATCCCCCTATAAAGGGGGATTTTTGGCATTTTGTATACAAAATATCTATGTTTACATCATGCCACCCATGCCGGCGTCCATGCCTGGAGCTGCCGGTTTTTTCTCTTCCGGTGCGTCCGTCACCAAAGCTTCGGTGGTCAAAATCATCGAGGCCACGCTGGCCGCGTTGCGCAACGCGCACATCTCCACCTTGGCCGGCTCGATCACGCCATCTTTGACCAAATCAGAGAATTCGCCTGTGAGAGCATTAAAGCCGTACTTGGCATCGTCTTTTTCCTTGATCTTTTGCACCACCCAACCAGCGTCAGCACCGCTATTGGCCGCCAACATCCGAATCGGCTCTTCCAGCACCGACTTAATCAAGTCGATCCCAGCTTGCTCGTCTTGGTTATCGGCTTTGATCTTATCCAAAACTTTGCCAGCCTGGATATAGGTCACGCCACCGCCCGGAATAATGCCGGTTTCAATCGCCGCTTTGGTCGCTTCCTTGGCGTCCTTGACGCGCTCTTGCAAGTTTTTCATCTCCAACTCGCTGGTGGCACCCACTTGAATCACGGCCACGCCGCCAGTCAATTTCGCCTTGCGCTCCAGCAATTTGCTTTTATCAAACTCGGAGGTGGTTTTCGCCAGTTCGCGCTCAATCAGCGTCAGGCGCTCTTGGATTGCATCTTTGCTGCCCTTGCCGCCCACGATCCGCGTATTGTCTTTGTCCGCGCGCACCGTGTCCGCTCGGCCCAAATCGACCAAATCGACGTCTTTGAGCGCCCGGCCGGTTTCCGCCGAAATAAAGGTGGCCCCCGTCAAGGCTGCGATGTCTTTAAGCATCTCTTTGCGTCGGTCGCCAAAGCCTGGCGCTTTCACCGCCAAAGCATTGAAGGTGCCACGCAATTTATTCACCACCAAGGTGGTCAGCGCTTCGCCCTCGATGTCATCGGCGATAATCACGAAACTCTTGCCTTGCGTCATGATTTTTTCCACCACCGGCAACAAATCCGTTTGCACATTGGAAATTTTTTGATCAGTCACCAAAATCAGCGGATCGTTGATCACCGCTTCCATGCTGTCGGCATCGGTCATAAAGTAGGATGAGACAAAGCCTTTGTCAAATTCCATACCTTCTTTGTGCACAATGGTGATTTCCGTGGTTTTGCCTTCTTGCACTTCCACCACGCCATCTTTGCCCACCATTTGCAGCGCTTCGGCAATTTTGTCGCCAATTTGCTCACTTTGGGCGGAAATTGTCGCCACTTTTTTCCAGTCGTTTTCTTTGACCGGTTGGGCCAATTTTTCAATTTGCGCCACCACGGCTTCCGTCGCTTTGTCAATGCCGCGTTTCATGATCATCGGATTCACGCCCGCAGTCACCAAAGTCATGCCTTTATTAGCAATTTTTTGCGCCAACAAAGTCGCCGTGGTGGTACCGTCACCGGCCGCATCATTGGTTTTTGCCGCCGCTTCCTTGACCATTTCCGCGCCCATGTTTTCAAATTTGTCCACCAGCGTAATTTCTTTGGCAATCGTCACTCCGTCGTGCGTCACATTCGGTGCGCCCCACGATTTGTCCAGTGCGACATTGCGCCCCTTCGGACCCAAAGTCGTCGTTACCGCTGCTGCCAGCTTATTGACACCTTTGAGCATTTTTTGTCTAGCTTTTTCCCCGTATACAATTTGTTTTGCCATCTCAAGTTCCTTTCTATCATCCGGCTCTTATTTTTCCAATTTAGCCAAAATGTCTTCAAATTTCAAAAATTGATACTCTATATCATCAATTTTTACATCGTTTCCACCCCATTTTTTGTACACCACCGTGTCGCCCACTTTCGCCTCCAACTCGCCACACTCACAATTTTGGCACTCGCAATGCTCACAATTACACTTGCTCTCGCCAATCGCCAAAATTTTGCCGGTTTGCGGCTTATCATTGGTATCAGTCGGCAACAAAATCCCCGATTTGGTCACGGCGTCTTTTTCAGTCGGTTCCACCAGCACATAGCCGGCCATCGGTTTCAATTTTTTAACATCGATTTTCATCAATGCTCCTTTCTGTACATAAATTGTCTGTGTTTGTATCAGTAAGCACGGTTACTGATTTAGCACTCTTAGCAGTTATTATACACCTCTGCTAAAAATTGTCAAGGGGCAATTTTGTTCCATTACTGGTCATCTCATCGCCAACGACAAAACTACAACGCAACGCTACAACTTTACGCCTGGGGCAACGATCAATCGCTATTATTTTCGCCACTTTAGCAACCGTTCGCCTTTTAAAATAATCATCAGCGATTTCACCCGTTTTGACGCTCGCCATAAACGGCGCAAAGTCGCCACTGGTCGGCGCATATCGCTTCCCGGCAAACGCCGCAAATCAAATATCACATTTTCCGCTTGTTTGCTCCCCGACCTAAAAGCATGTTCTAAAGTACTAGCGGCACATTTAGTAGGCAATTTTGCCTCTCAAAACTGATCATTAATCACAAAATCTGGCGTACGCACTCCAGGCATACGCGAGCGCGGCACCAACTTTACCCGATAACCTAAACGTCGCAAACAAGCAATTGTCTCTTCTTCGTGCGGTCGCAACTTAAAACGCGACCGAGCAGTTACGTTTGTTTTCTCTTTCGGCATTATTCGGCTGGACAAAACGGAAGCGGCGTTCATCCTGTTCTTCGGCAGGAAGACGCCGCCTCAAGCGCAACCTTCCGCTACGCTCACTTTATATCTGCATTATATCACATTTCCCTATCAAGTCAAGAGGTAAAATTAAAAAGGGGCCGCTAGTCTTAGTCGTCGAAAACAGACGTCAGACACACGACCCCAAGGCAAGTCAATCAGCAGCAGTTGTTGCAAAAAATGCAACAACTGATTTTTCCGCAAGTTCACCTTCTTCAAAGACATTTTTGATGTGTCGTGAAATGGTACCTTTATCGCGGCCAAACAACTCCGCCATTTGCGCTTGCGACAACCATACCGTCTCATCACACACCGTCACTTCCAGTGACACGTCTTGACTTTCGAAAATGACCAGTTTGTCTTGATGCGTCTTTGGCATACCATGATTATAACACACATTTCGCGTCATTTTTGTGTACAATCAGGCCAATGTTAAATAAAATGATAAAGCATCATATACCACTCTTTCGCCCCCATCAAGGGGCAATTTTGCCGGACACAAAAACAGCAGACCAGTCTTATCGCCCCGCCACCTCGCCACGCAAATATGATACAATACCCCCATGCCACCACTTTGCCGCTTTCTCGCCCGCTTGCGCCCATACACCTGGCTGATTGTTTTCATAGTGATTTTTTGTACAATCATATCAATTTGCATTGCTACACCGCAATTTTTAGATTCGGATATGGCTTCAGAAATGGTTTTGGCCCGACTGCTGGCGCAAGAAAATTCTTGGCTCAGCACCCACTGGTACTACTCAACAGAGTTACGCGTCGTCAGCATCACGCAAATTTTTGCCCTTTTATTCAAGGTTTTTTCCTCATGGCGCCTCGTTCGCCTCGGTGGCGTCACCATCGCCTTGGCTGGTTTTTCTGCCGCCAGTATCTACCTGGGGCGCCTTTGCCATCAGCGCCATTTCGCGCTTCTTGCTACCGCTTGGTTGCTTTTGCCCCTGTGCACCGATTATTTTCGCCTGATGATCAGCGGCGGCGATTATTTAGTGACGGCCGCCCTCACCTTTTTGTTAGTTGCTCTCAGTCTTGACGGCCAGAAACGTCACCGCTGGCAACTTTTCGCCCTTGCCAGTGCAATCATCGGCTTACTTTTGGGCCTAGGCGGCCCCCGCGGTCTCGCCACTGCCACTTTGCCCTTTGTTCTCGCCTGGTGTGGCCTGTTTGTTTACACTTTTTTCGCCTCTACCCACCCTCGCCAACTACCTTGGCGCACACCCACCGCTCACGGTTTACTCATTGCTGCCAGCGGCTTTATCGCTTCGCTCGTGGGTTATTTGATCAATTCTCGTCTACTGCCTGCTTTTTACTCTTTTCGCGTTTATCACCCGCACTTGACGTCACCGCAATGGTTCAAAATTTTACCTATTTTTCAAGACTTTTTGCATTCGCCCGGCTGGATTAACCACCAACCGCTTGCGTTTTGCCTCGCCATCACATTCCTGCTTGGCGCACTGCTCGCTGCTATTTTACCTTGGTGTATCAATGCTTCGCTTCAATGGCGGTATCTTAGTTTATTCTTTGTGTGCAACTTACTTATTTTCATCTATATTTACGTTTTTACCGACATGGAATACGTCGCTCGCTACAATCTGTTGCCACTCTTGTCTCTTTATCCGCTGCTCGCCACCGCCCTCACCAATCTTCCGCTCAAAACTGCCTGTCGATCCGCCCTTATCTGGATATTATCCCTACTGCTCATCGGCCGCGCCAGCTTTGTCCTCAGCGATATCGTCCACAGCCCCACCGACCCCATCCACCAGGTCGCTGATTACCTCGCTACCTCTCCCTATCACCAAGGCTTTGCTACATTCTGGCACGCCAATGTCCTCACCGAGTTTTCTCATGGTCAACTAGAAGTGTGGGCCTGGGACCCAGATATTGCGCGCGCGGCCACACCCGAAAGCCTTTTTGCCTGGTTACAAGTCAAGGAGCATTTGCAAAAACCACCCCGCAGCCCCGTTTTTTTCGTTATCACCACCGACGAACTCCCTCGTTGCTCGTGGTGTCATCTGCTTGCCAGCGCCGACCAAGTGGCGCAATTTGGCCCCTATCTCGTCTATGGCCTTCCCAATTATACTGTCATGGTCAATCGTTGGATCCAAAACGATATTTACTATTGAACAATGTCTCCATTTGACAAACTGTCATTTTGTGGTATAATAGTAATCGTTCTTTAACAAGTTCACTGCTGTTCTTTATTGCAGAACAATCAGTGAACTCCTGGATACATCCGGCTAAACTCTGCTTGAAAGGTGGTGACTAACATGGCAGCAGAGCACACCAAAGGCGCTCGTGGTTCCACTCATGACAAGCATACTGCCAGTCATGGCTCCGGAAAAACGACCTGCGGCAATTGCAGTCACGGCACAGAAGTGGTGTATCGCAACGGTCACCGCGCTAAACAGACTTGTACTGTTTGCGGCGGCCGTGGTTATGTATCCAAGGGCAATTAAACAAGTCGAGCCTCGATTTCTATCGAGGCTCCCAAAAACATTATGCAAACACACGACAACAACTATCAATCTTACCTCGCACAGATTGACCAAGACGCGCACCGCGACGCCTGCGGCA
>JAFRKU010000091.1 GCA_017431585.1 bacterium
GCATAGTGTCGAGGACGTCATCGGCGAACAGGGCGACGATGGCATCCATCCAGAGAACTTGGCCGTTTTCGTCAACCACTGCCATACGGTCGCCGTCGGCGTCATAAGCAAAACCGATGTCTGCCTGGTGCTGGAGGACGCCTTCGCGCAGGCGCTGGAGGACGGCGATTTCGGTGGGATCGGGCACGCCGAGGGGG
This sequence comes from bacterium, assembly GCA_017431585.1. Classification (GTDB taxonomy): domain Bacteria; phylum Patescibacteriota; class Microgenomatia; order UBA1400; family PJMF01; genus RGIG2560. Next base: position 198 of record JAFRKU010000091.1, read on the forward strand.
AAATTGCCATCGAGTTTGCAATTTTGCTCGATAACTTCGCAGCCAGCCTCATGCAAGACTTCCGGATAGAACATACCAGAGGTGGTATTGGAAGCGTCGATGACGACGCGCCACTTTTTTTGGAGGTTGAAGTTTTTCAAAATAGTGCGCAGGTAGCTATCGAAAATATTGACATGGCGATTTTTGCCCTTGACAGCGGCAATATCGGCGATTTCGCCGCGCTCAATCATCTCGCGCAGGCCCACGACTTCTTCGGAGAGCATGGTTTCGCTGTAGCCGGTGCCGAGTTTGAGACCGTTGTATTCGCGGGGGTTGTGGCTGGCGGTGACCATGGCATAGCCTTTGGTTTTGAATTCGTAGGCAGAATAGTAGACGATTTGACTGAGGGCGTAGCCTAAATCATAGGTGTCCACTCCCCCATCGTTGACACCGGCAATAAAGGCTTTAGCGAAGTCCTTGGAGGTGATGCGGTTGTCATGGCCAACGGCGCAGTCGACGACCCGTTTGCGTTGGAGGAAGGTGGCGTATGCTCGCCCCAGGGTGTAGTAAACGTCCACATTCAAGTCGGTGTCATTGACGCCGCGAATGTCGTAGCCGCGAAAGATGTGCGGATTAATATGTTCAACTAAGGTATAAGCCATAGTGCCTTTCCTATCATTTGCGATATTGTAACATACTTTTGGTGCAAAATGGAGGCAGATTGAAAACACTAGCAGTGTACACGTTACTTGACGCAGCGAATATGAAACCCGGCCTGTTTTCCGCTGGTACTGACCGCAGCACGGTTTGAAGCGGTTTCAAAATTTTGGGCTCTAGAGGCATTATAATTGCTTGAGCTCCACCAATATGAGCGTGTGCCTATTTCATTGTATGCACTATAACCAGAAAACTCTTGATCGCCAAAGTTGCCGCCAGGCAGAAAAAAATCAATGCCGGTGAGTGAGCGAAGAGTGCTGAAGTGGGCAACGGTGGGTAAATTCCAGCCAGTCGGACAAAGGCCTGAGCGGGGTTGCGAAGGTTGGTAGTCGACGCCATTGTAGGAATGAGCGTCCTGGACGGCGGCTTGGTAATTGTAATAATAACCATCATCGTCGCTACGACTGATACATGCGCCATAAAGACCTGTACCGATAGACCCCGAAGTGTTGCCATAAGGATCACCGGTCCATTCGCCATTAGCGCAAGTGCCATACTGCAAATTTGAAGCCATCCAGCAATGCCCATCAGAGTATTTGCGCACAACGTAAGAAGTGCCATTGCGCTGGTCGGTGAGTGTGCCGACGTAGGTGTAACCATCGGCAGTGGGCGTGGTAAAGGCATCACACATGGCGGAAGTAAAGTTTTGCATAGTGAGTCCATCTAAGACATGAGAAGAAATGGAACATTGTTGGATATAGGTTGCTTCGTTGGTGAAACATTTGACATAATGGCCAGCGAGCCACTGACTGTCCGGGCAAGTGAAAGCGGTGGTGGATTGCAATTGATCGTCGGTGTGGAGTTTGATATAGCTGCTGGTGGCGGCGGAATTGACGGGCATTTGGGCCGCGCGCGCTAGTGGCGCGCGCGGCCCACTGCAAACTATGCCACCCACCAAACAAATTGTACCAACCAGACCGGAAAAACTTTGGTTTACCGGTGTTTTGTTTGATGTCGTTTTCTTCTCCCCACTTCGGCGGCCGCCAAAAGCCGCCCGTCGATGCAGTGTATGCATGACTGACCTTTCTGTGTATTACGCTTCTGAGACGCCACTTGATACAAGTGGAGCCTCGAGGGCTAACTCTTGCCGTCGACCGGCATGAACCTCAAGACTCCACTTCTCCGGTCGACATAATATTCATCCGTATCCGCTTAGCTAATAAGGTAAGAGAATAAGGACTACTGAGTTAGCATGAATATTATACCACAATTATTAGGTAGTTGCAGTGCAATTTACAATTCATCGTTTGTGCGGCCGCGACGTTTGGTGCGTATGGTCAATGCTTAAGCCGTCTGGTGCAATTTGATGTAAATCAAAAAATAAAACACGGCTACCACGACGGCGATAAAGACCGCCACTTTGCCCCACAAAGGCAAAACGAGAGCTAAGACGCCCAACAGCAGCGTGGTGGCCCAGTAAAAAAGGGCAATCCGGCGGCGACCCCAATGGAGACGATCGAGCAACTTGTGATGGAGATGGCCGCGGTCGCCCAAAAAAATCGATTTGTGTGCATGCAGCCGGCGCAAGACGGTAAAAGCCGCGTCAGCAATGGGCAGGACGAGGACCATAAACAAGGTCACAATTTTGGTGCCGGCCAAAATGGAGAGCACACCAAGCATGAAGCCGGCCAAACTGCCGCCGCCATAGCCGGGCATGATTTTTTGCGGGTAAAAATTCCACACCAGAAAACCGGCGAAACTGCCGGCGACAATGAAACTTAAAATCGCTGGCCAGCCACCCACACCCAATTTGATCGCCAGCAAACCGATGAAAAAGGCGGCGATAACCACGACGCCCGGCAGCTGGCCGTCCACACCTTTGGCCCAATTGGTAATATTGGTCAGAGCCACCAAATAGAGGCTGGTCAGCACCCACGGCAACCATGGCCAGGCAGCAAAATGCCACACGCCGCCCCCGAAAGGATTGGTGACAAATTCGATGCGCACGCCAGCGGCGAGGACCAAAAAGGCGACGGCGAAGTTGACGCCCAGACGCCAAAAGGGGCTGATATCAGCCACATCATCCCAGGTGCCCACGAGGACCAAAACGAGTGCGCCGAGTAAAATGGCAGCCAGGCGCGGCTCCCAAAAAGCGGTAAAATACATGGCCGGCAGCAAGATGCCAAGCAAAATGCTGACACCGCCACCGCGGGGTACGGGAGTGGCGTGGGTGTCTTTGACGTCTTGACGGTGGCCACGATGGGGCGCATCCCAGCCGTGGGCTTGATACCAAGCGATGACCACGGGCACGCTGACTAGACTGAGCAGCGCGCCGGTGACAAAGGGCCAAAAATACGTCTGCGTCTGCCACATATTAAATCACCACCAAAATATTGCGCAATAAAACCGCGAGCAGGAGCGCTTGAATAAAAATGGTAAAAAAATTAAAAATGGTGAGCAGGAGTTCATCGTAGTGACGGCCGAAATACGTCAGCAGGGCGTGGACGAAGTTGATACCCAGAGCGATGGCGGGCAGCAAGAAAATCATTTTTTTGTCGGCGAGGCGGTCGGTGGCGGAGCTTAAAGCGTTAAAAAGCGGGACCAGCGGCGGCAAAAAACTGTAAAAAAAAGCGGCCAAAATGGCATTAAGCAGACTCAAGGGCAGCGCGGCGAAAAAAAAGGGGCGGTAGTAAGCGCGCAGAATGGGGGCGGTGGACTTTTTGGCCACCGTGGGGGTGTGGGTGGGGTTGATGACAATTTTATTGGGCTTCATGGGTGTATTATAGCACGCTTTTTATATTTTTTTGGTGACTTTGTACTCCAAATAATTGCCGATCATCAGCCGAGTGTGAGCATCGATGCCCGGGAGGGCCGTGAAAAAGAAACCCACGACCGGCAGCAGCAAAAATTCCAGCGGCTGGCGCAAATAGGAAAAGATGGTGCGTTGGCGGGGTGGGGCGGGACGATTAAGGGCGTCAATGAGAACGATAGTCGCCAGCGAAATGAGGGCGAGGGTGAGGAGAAAAGACGAGACTTGGGGGAGCGTTTTGCCGATGATGGTGCGATTGAATTCTTGGTTGAGCAATGGGGGCAAAAGGGCACTGACAGTGATGGCAAACCAGTTGACCGGCCACAAAAAGTGGTCTTCGATGACTTTGGCCACGCGAATGAAACGGTCGGCGAAAGAAATTTCGTCGTGGAGGATGAATTGCTTGATGATGTAGGCATCGTCGGAAACACCCCAGGCCCAGCGTTTGAGCTGTTCGTACTGATTAACCATGGTACCCCAGAAGGTTTCGGTTTCGGGCATATCGGCGTAAATGGGCAGGAAAATGGGCCGGACGGTGAAATTGCCACCTGTGGCAAAAAACGATTTGAAAAAGAAGCGGTAGTCTTCGGGAATGACATCGGTGTCCCAGAAGCCGATTTTGGCCATGTGTTTGAGGCTGGTCGAGTAGGTGGAAAAGTTGATGAGGCGGTCGGCGCGCATCAAAATGTACATTTGATTGACCGAAAAGCTAGCGCCCAAAACTCGGATGGGAGCAGGCACATCCCAGATATTGTTGTAAAAAACGATACTGCCTTGCCAGGTGGCGCGATAACGCTGAGGGGTGGACAAAAAATCGTAGGTGAGCGCGGCAAAATAGTGACGGTGGAAAATGGCATCGGCGTCTTCGCTGGTGATGGTGACGTTTTCTATGGGGATACCGCCTTTTTCTACTAATTGGTGATAGGCGTAGCGACCGCCGTAGGCGTTATTGGACGATTTGCCTTTGACTTCGCCTTCGATATCCGGATGAAAACTGGTCCAGACGTGACCGAAAGCGCGGCCATACTTTTTTTTGAGCAGTTGAGCTTTGTGGCGGGCCTCCTCCCCTTCTCGCTTTTCAAATGCCAGGCAAATGTGCAAATTTTCCCGAGGGAAAGATTGCTCTTTCAGGTGGTCAAGCGTCCGCTCCAGAGTGGAGAGTGGCTCGGTATAGGTGGGGATGACGATGATATGGTGGATGCGGCGGTAGCGGCGCGGATAGGTGCGCTGGAGATCGGCGATCCAATCGTGATTGGCGGCGGCTTTGAGACGGAAATGGGCCAAAATGGCCAAAATGGCCATGACGGCGGAGCGATACAGCCAGTAGACGGTGAAAGCGATGACATAGATGGCAACCAACTCGGGGCAAACGAAACTGCCCCAGATAGGAAACAAAATGAGCGACCAGGAAACAAACCCGGGCAAAATTTCCAGGAACCGCTGGGTGCGCACAGGATGGCGCAAAAAGTAGTCTTTGACTAGCTTCATACTGCCTATTATATCACACTAGGGGCGATTTGTCAAGTAGCAAAATTATAAGGTCATCATATCTGGTACGTTAGCGGATCTCAGATTTGTTCTCTTTCAGATAGTTGCGCCAGTCTTCGATGAAACCTATAAACATAGACAAAGGGGCATCAAGGAGAAGCGAGAAAAAGATGGCAAAAATGTTGTATTCTTTCCATTTTTTGGAAAACCACTGGCCGATGCGCGCCAGCGGCACGGAAAAAATATCCAAAACGAAGCTAAAAAGCGACGATTTTTCGAAAATGGTGAGTTCTTGCGCCTGGGCGCGGATGTTGAGCGAGGCAAATAGGACCATGGTGATGTAAACGACGTTTAAATAGGCCGAAGTCCAGGGCAGGCCGGCGAGAGTGAAAATCTGGTAGAGGCCCCAGAGGCCGAAAGCGCCGGCCAAAAGCGTGGAGAGATAGAAAAACCACTTGGCGGCGGCGTTGGGGGCGCGGTAGTGGCGGATTTCATAGGTGTCTTCGCGCTCGACCGGATACAAAATTTTCACGATTTCTTGCCAAACGACATCTTGATTTTGGGGTTTGGGCAGGGGGATGATGATGACGAGGAAAAACATGGCGATCATGGGGATGATAATATCGTAGGCGATGGCCATGAGCCCAAAATCCAGGCCCGCCAGGTTGGCGATGGGAATTTCCAGCAGGAGAACGCTGGCGAAGTTGGCGATAATCACAGAAAGCGTGGTCCAAAAGGCAGTTTTGAGTAAGCGGGATTTGAGCGAACGATAACGTGTAGCATAAATTTGATCAAATTGCTCTTTTACCTTTGATTCATCGGAAAAAAACTGCTCGTATTTTTCGACAGAATCTAGATCGCTTTCGTGGGTAATGGCGCCGATGAGGCGGTAGGCGGCATCGTACTTGGAGGCGATGCGCAAAAATTGGCGGCCTTGGGGCGAGTTGAGATCGGCTTCGACTTGGTCTTTGGTGGCGAAAAGCCAGCGGACGCGCGTCAGGTCGGCGAGGGTGTCGTAGCGGGTGAAATCGGGGTCGGTGAGTTTGAGCAGTTGGTAGGCAATGAGGTGGTCGTCCATGTGATACAGACTGCGCCAGACGGCGATGAGGCGCAACTTTTGCTGCTGGGTGTCGCTGAGGGATTTGGCGGGAATAACCTTGATACGACGGGCTAAAACTTGGTCCATGAGCCCGACAAGAGCGTAGGTTTTGTAGGCGGGGGCGAGCAATTCTTCCCATTCGCAAGCCATAATTTGGATGGTCCAGTTTTGCAGTTTGATGCGGGCTTGCAAATCGGTTTTGGTGAGGGTGGTTTGCGGGGAGTTGAGATATTGGAAAGCGAGGGTGTACTTGTGCAAGATTTTGGCGGCCTGGTCCACGGTTTTGGCGTCGATGAGTTTGTTGTTGAAATAGCCGGAGCGCATGAGCTCGAGAATCATGGTTTGCGTCAGGCGGCGCAATTTGTCATTGAGACAAGAGGTGTCCAGGAAAGCGACTTGGGGGATGAGATTGCGATTGATGGCGCGAGCGATGCTGCCGCGTTTGAGAGCGTTTTCGTCTTTCCAGTCGATAACTTTGCGAATTTTTTCGTAAAAACGGCCCACGGAGAGCGCTAAATCGTCAATGTCAAAGCTTTCAACGACCGCTTGGTGGCGATAGTCGTAGGCCCGTTGGTAGGCCTGGAGGTAGTCGGTTAAGTATTGACTCAACGACATATGCTTTATTATACCGCAACTTTAGCCACCCACCGAGAGTAATTTTAGGCAGTCACGACATTGACCACCGTGCGACCATGGCGACGCGAGAAGTTGACGACACCTTCTTGCATGGCAAAAATGGTGTAATCACGACCCATAGCCACGCCTTGGCCGGGTTTGTATTTGGCGCCGTGTTGGCGGATGATGATGTGACCGACTTTGACGTCTTGACCGCCGGCTTTTTTGAGCCCGAGACGTTTGCCTTTGCGCGAAGATTGAGCATGCTGATTAACACTACCGCCGGCTTTAACATGTGACATATGGTTCTTTCTGTTTTATTTCCCCTCTTGGTAACTGAAAACGATGACGTCGCGCTCCACGATCGCTCCCGGGCGGGCGTAAATCAGCTCCGAAGATGTCCTAGTATACCCCAAAGCGCTCAATTTGTCAAGCAGAGAGTCTAGATGATAAGTTCGGCCGGAGCGACTGGTGACACGGGGGAAAATAACGACCAGGCGGGCGCCATCGGCCAAGAGGGTGCGCCAGTGGCGAAACATCCCTAGATACATTTTGCTCAAACCGCGGAAAACGCCGGGCAATTCGCTGTCACGTGGGGTTTGTTTGCCCAAAAATGGCTCGGTGACCAGATGTGTGACGCGCTGGCCGGCATTGAGATCGGCGAGGCGGACTTGGGCGAAATCGCGGGCGAAAACGGTGGCGTCCACGGCCGCTTGATATTGGCGGCGGTACCAATCCAGATTGTCTTTGGTGCCCATGACGGCGCGCACGTCCAGATCGGAGCCGGTGAGTTGGCCAGCGTAGGCGGCCGC
>JAFRKU010000012.1 GCA_017431585.1 bacterium
GAAGTCCGCCCGGGCGGTGGGCGAACTTCTAAATACTATTGTAACACGCCCGTGCCCACTTGTCAAGGGGCAATTTTATGGTATAATTACCACATGCCGCAAATCAACCAAATTGTCGCCCAAGAAGTCGCCGATCTCAAAGCCCGCGTCGCCGCCGCCAGCCTGCCGGAAGCCGTCCGCACCAAAGCCGAACACGATATTCTCTCACTCGAGCGCGCGCTGGACTTTGGCAACTACGACGAAAAATACGAAACCGTCACCCACTATATCGACTGGCTCATCAAAGTCCCCTGGAACAAAGTCACCCGCGATCGACTGGACATCAACGAGGCCCGCCGGATTTTTGATAGCCATCACTACGGCATGCAAGAAGTCAAAGATCGCTTTCTGGAATACATCAGTGTTCTCAAACTCCAGCAAGCCCAGCAACCGGATCGCCCGTACAAAGCGCCCATTCTCTTATTAGTCGGGCTCGTGGGTACTGGTAAAACCACATTTGCTTATTCGCTGGCGGAAGCTTTAGGCCGCTACATCGTCCGTATCCCTTTCGGCGGCATGGGTTCTGCTCGTGAGCTGCGCGGCTGGTCGCGGCTCAATTTGGAAGCCGAGCCGGGCAAAGTCATCAAAGGCATTTGCGAAGCCGGCGTGCGCAATCCGATTATTTTGCTGGATGAAATCGATCGTGTCAGCGAAGCCGCGCTCATGGATGTCATGGGCGTGCTGGTCGAATTGCTTGATCCAGCGCAGAATATCGCTTTCACCGATAGCTATCTCGATTATCCGGTGGACCTATCGCAAGCCATCTTTTTGGCGACAGCCAACAACACCACCAAGATCGCGACCGCCGTTATGGACCGTATGGAAAAAATCACCATGCCTGCCTACAATGATCACGAAAAAGAAATGATCGCCAAAAATTACATTTTGCCCAAACTTTTCGCCGCCAGCGGCTTGCGCCCGGAACAAATTCACATCGATGAAAGCATGTGGAGCGCTATCATCCGCCCGCTGGGGTACGATATGGGTATTCGCACCCTCGAGCGCACCCTGGACAACATGATCCGCAAGGCCGTGCGCATCATGGTGGAGCAGGGGTACAACGAAATTTACATCAACCCAGACAACCAAAAGATTTTCTTGCCGCAATATTAAAAGTCGGGAGTTACTCCCGACTTTACCCCAAACCCGGGAGTTACTCCCGGGTTTGCAGGTTTTATAATGCTTTGGTTTTACACCATAGTAACAGAATTTGTATTTCAACAAGTCCAATCTGTGAAAATACTCTCAAATTTTCATATACGCGTGGTATAATATAAGTGTCGTTCAATAGTCTCAATCTTTTTATAAAGAAGCGGACAAAACTTAGTTCATCGGAGAAGTAGCGTCTTGAGGGCACCGGTGAACGGTTGAACGACACCTCGAGACGCTACTTGTTTATGTAGTGTCTTGTGTGCAACATATAAACAGAAAGGTCAGTCATGCTATTACTGCATGGACGGGCGGTTTTTGGCGACCGCCGGGGTGGGAAAACAGTTGATACATCAAACAAAACACTGGTAAATCAAGTTTTACCAGGCATGGTTGGCTTCATTTGTTTGATGTGGGGGATAGGTATTTGCAGTGGGCCGTCGAGCATCTCGGCGGCTACTATCCCAACCGGTTACATGGCTTTTGGCAAATATGTTAAAGTCGGTAGTAGCGATTATGTCTCTGGTCATGAACTCGCTTGTGCGCCCGGCGACGATTTTTGCGGCGACAACACTGAGTGGGACGAAACCACTGGTACATGTGTTGGCACTGGCACCAGTACTTGCCTGGAAGGTGATCTAGCTGACCCTTATGGTTGTCTAACTTGTATCTCGGGTTATGCTTACAACAATGTCTACGACAGTTGCGCTCTTAAATGTGGCGCCAATTCCACTAGTACTTCTGTTACAGCTTGCACTTGTAATGATTTTTACCAAACCTCTGCGGGTACCACCAGTTATTCGAACACCGGCGGTTCTTGTTCGGTTTGCCCTAGTGGTTACGAAGTCTCCGCTACCCTGGGAACTTGTGTTTTAGCTTGCGGCAGCAATTCATCTAATTCATCGGTGACTACTTGTGCTTGCGATGGCGGCTGGTATACTAGCAGTGGTACCACCAGTTATACCACCGTCGGCGGCGAGTGCAATACACAAGCTTTACCTTGTGGCGCTAATTCCACCAACAATGTCTCAAATTCTCTCCAGTGCGTGTGTAATAGTGGTTATTATGCAGACAGCTCGGGTGCTACCTCGTATACCAATTACGGAGGTTCTTGTTCTTACCAAAAGTGTACTGGTTCCAACACCACCGGTACCTATGTTTCCAACGGCACTTGCACTTGCTCGTCTGGTTTTTATTCTAACACTTCCGGTGGTACCACAGTTTCAGGGGTGACCGCCGCTTGCAGTTACAAAAAATGTGGCACTGGGACCACTGGAACATATGTCGCTGCTTCCAATGGCACGTGTACGTGCTCTAGCGGAAAATATTCCAACAGTAACAGTGCTACCACTGTGGGGATTGCTACGGGTACGTGTACTTACAATAAATATTGTACTGGCACTAATGTCACTGTCAAATATGCCACCAGTCAGCCCACGTGCGCTTGCAAATCTGGGTACTATTATAATGATAGTTGTTCCACCACGCCCACCAACACAGGTTCGTGCAACAATTCTGTCCAATACACCGCCTCTGGCGGCTCTACCAAATGTACTACCGCTAGCGCCTGTAAATCTACCTTAGGTGGTTTCTGTTGGGATACCTTAGATAGCAACACTTACACTTGGGCAAATCGCGCTAATGGTTGTGACTCTGGCTACTCTGTTCCCACCAGAGATCAATTTTACACTCTTCTTTCCAAGGCTGGCTCAGGCAATCAAATTTACAGCTCCTGGGGCTTGTCTTCCGATCGGTACTTTTGGTCAGCTACCGGTTACGATAGCTCCTACGCGTACCGCTTGTACGTCGGCTCCTCCAACGCCGGCGTCAACTACTTCGATAAGGCGAGCTCCTCCTATGTCCGCTGCATAAAAAATTAGTCTCGATGGACAAAACAACATGGTCATACACGTTTCCACACCAGCCCGTCAAGCCCAGCTCGCCTCAGCGAGCTGGTGCGCGCGGGCAGTGTGGAAACGTCCTGCCGCCCGGTCGGTAGGCCGGGCGGCGCGCCCAAGTTTTTTAGAAAGGCTATATATGCGATTCTACATCTCGTAGAGTTCGACCACGGCGCTTGTGTGTGGTCGGTAAAATAAAAACAAAAGCACTTGTGACTTCATCATCCGAAGTCGCTCTGTAATAAACTGGTGTCTCCGGACGCCGCATCTGCGCCGGTTGGTTGCGACTGACTGTGTCAGATGTTCGAGACTAATTAGCGTCGGCCTGGGCTATTATCAATTGACTATCGCTCAGGTATTAACCAGGCAGAAGGTGCTTACTTTGTAAGTGTTTTCGGTGATCTCAAATGACGTTTCTGTCGCTTCGGCCAACGGATAAAGAGCTGTTTCAGGCTCCTGGGGCTTGTCTTCCAATCGGAACTTTTGGTCAGCTACCGAGAACGATAGCTCCAACGCGTACAACTTGAACGTCAACTCCTCCAACGCCAACGTCAACAACAACAATAAGACGAACTCCAACTATGTCCGCTGCATAAATTATTCTGCAAATCGGTTCATCCGCCGACACCAGTTTATTATCAATCATAATAAAAAGAAAGTATCACATGAAAACCAAAGACATTATTGCTCGCGAGAGTCTTAATAGTCACAAAATAGTTTTGTATCCACAGAGTAAATTTTACACGGCCTATAATTTGTCTGCCTTTTTAGTGGTGACTCAATTTTGGCCAGATCTCAAAGTGTTGCTCAAGCAAATTCATCAAGTCGGCCGTTTTGTGCGCGTCGGTTTTCCCCAAGACAGTTTTCAAGAAAAAATTTTGCTTCATGCCCAAAAACTGTCTCTGCCAATCACTTATCTCACCCAAGCTGAAGTTTTTCCGCCAGAGACACAAACCAAACCGCATGATTCTAAAGCCAAATCAACAGATAAAGTTGCCTTACCACATGAAAAACCAAGCAACGTTCCGATCGTTGAAATCGGACCATTTGTAGTTGATCAAGCTGCTTACCAAAATTGGTTGCAAGCCAAATTAGCCAGTATTGATTTGCTCAAACAAAGAATGCAACCCTTTTATGGCAGCCGTCCGGTTTATCGTAAATTTCAACTATTTAGCATCGAAGCGGTGGCTCTTTTGCAAAAACTCCCTCACGATTTGCACGATATTTTGGGCCGCACGATGATGGATACCTTAATCAAATGTGATCGTCTTTTGTATGATGCTAATGTTTTTGAGAAAAATCCGACCAAGTGTTTACCAATTTTGCGCGCCATTGATTCCAATTTGGAAGTTATCAGTTATTTATTGCGCTTGACGGTGGAGCGTGCCACCAATATCGGCATTGATCGCTTCCATAATTTACTAGACGCATACGCTCAATGTCATGAACAATTGCACAAATGGATAAAAAGTTTACCCGTGGAGAGCGGCCATGCCAGTTGAACTATCGTATTCTCAGTGGCTGCGCCAAGAATTGTACATTGCCTATTTATTCGCCCGTCATCACAAAAGATCCACCGTTAATCAGCTGGATTTTGAATTGCACTTGGAAAGTAATATCGAAGAATTGGTAAATGCGATTGCTACTCGGAATTATCAAGTTCATCCTGGCATTGCTTTTGTTGTCGACCGTCCCAAAATTCGCGAAGTTTTTGCGGCCACGTTTCGCGATCGCGTGGTCCATCATTTGGTCTATAATCACATGTTTTTTTACTGGGAAAAACATTTTATTTATGATTCTTATTCTTGCCGCCCTAAAAAAGGCACACATTTTGGCATCAAACGTATTCATACTTTTATGCGCCGCGCCACTCGCAATTACACTCGGCCGGCTTGGATCATGAAAATGGATATATCTGGATATTTTATGCATATCAAAAAAGATCTGGTTTGGCAATTCTGTCAGCGTATGCTCGATGATCCTACATTTACCCAAACGCCAGATAGCAAAGATTTGCTGCGTTACTTGCTGCCCATTATTATTTTCCATGACCCCACGCAAAATGTACGGCTTAAAGGTCGACCAAAATTATGGGCTCAATTGCCACCGGGAAAATCGCTCTTTCATACTCCCCGAGATCGTGGTTTTCCCATCGGTAATCTCACCAGTCAATTGTTTTCCAATATTTATTTAAATGAGCTCGATCAATTTGTCACTCATCAGTTGCACATTCCGTATTATGGTCGCTACGTAGATGATTTTATCTTGATACACCAAGATAAAAATTATTTATTACATTGCCGCCAACAAATTCGTGATTTTTTGAGCCAGCGCCTCTTTCTCACTTTGCACCCCGTAAAATTTTATCTTCAACCTGTCACTTACGGCGTGGAATTCATCGGCGCTAAAATATTTCCGCACCAAGTTATCGCCAGCTCGCGCATAAATCGACGCCTAGAAGAATTCATTGATACTACATATTTACAAGACCAATGTCACCGTTGGGAAAATTCACTGGCTAGCTATTGTGGGCATTGGGTATCATATGACCGCTGTTAAACACTGTCCTTGCATAAATTTTGCCATTCGCCCAAAATGTGATATAATGCCCACCATGAAAAACTTTTTGCAATCATCCCTCAATCGCAGCGCCGTCATCATCCTGGCTCTCGTCTTGATGGCTTGCGTGGCCGTCGCGGCTGCCAATTGGTATCAAACGCGCCAGCGCGCCGCCAGTACTTCTTCAACCGCCACCCCCGACACCGAATACGCCCAACTACAATTTGTCGATGGCCAGGAGATGAACGGCACCAACGTCACACTTAGTGCCGACGTCAACCAACCACCTGCCATGCTGCTGCCGCTTAAAACTATCAGCGACTTTGACGCCACCGATAGCGCCACCACCGCCGTAATTACCACCAGCCGCGGCCCCATCACCCTCCAGCTTTTCGCCCAGCAAGCACCACTCACGGTGGCGAATTTCGTTTCACTCGCTCGCGCGCATTTTTATGACGGCTTGCATATTCACCGGGTGGAGCCCGGCTTCGTGGTCCAAATGGGCGACCCGCTCACTCGCGATACCACCGATCCGGCTACCTTGAGCACTATGGGCACCGGCTATCCTGGCTATCGGCTGGCCGACGAATTCGGCCCGGGTCTCAGCCACGATCAAGCTGGTATCGTTTCCATGGCCAATATCAACGCCGACGGCAACTATCCGAATTCTGGCGGCAGCCAATTTTTCATCACGCTCGCGCCCGCCACCTATTTGGACGGCCGCCACGCCATTTTTGGCCAAGTCACAGATGGTTTAGATATTTTAGAAAAGTTGCAGGTGGGGGATGAAATTGTGGGTGTGGCCATCAAGTAAGCACCAGCGGCCGTCAGGCTGGCGGCTGCTCGCCGTCGTGGCGCTCACTCTCGTTTGCCTGCTCGCCTTCGCGTTCTATCGCTGGTCGCGCACGGAATTTTGCCTCGTGTTTTTACTCCAAAACTCCGACGAAGTGCGCGCCACCGGCGGCTTTTTGGGCTCGCTGCTAACCGTCACCACTCGCGGCGCGCACGCCACCACCTACCAATTCAGCGACGTCTACGATTTAGACGCCCAAATCGCCACCTTTCCCTCTGCCCCAGTAGGGGTGCGCACCTATCTCACCGGTGGTCTCGATCAGCTTCATTTACCAGACGCCAACTGGGAGCGCGACTTCCCGGGAAGCGCGGCGCAAATCTCCGATTTGCTCGCCCGCGCCGGGCAGTCGCGCCCCGACCTCATCGTGGCGGTCAACTCGCATTTGCTGGAAAAATTGTTGGATTTCGCCGGCCACCGTTTCCACGACGTCCATGGTCATTTGCTCACCGCCACCAATTTTTCCACGCTGGCGCGAGTTGACCACCGCCTCGGCAGCCGCGAGCGCGCGCCCAAAACAAATTTTCAAAAAAATTTGTTCGCGCAATTGCGCGACTGGTACACCAGTTTGGGCGCGCGCGACCGTCTCTCTCTTTTCCGGTGGCTGTGGCGCCAGCGCCACACTCGTGACTTCCAACTCTGGGCTCAAAACAGCGCGCTGCAAGCAATTTTTGAGTTGTTAGGCGTAGGCGGACAGTTGTCCACCGATCGTTCCCATACTCCAATTTACGTGGTCCATTCCAATGTTGGCATCAACAAAGCCAATCACGCCACCACCCAAACGGCCTCCATCGTCATGTCCGATGATACGCACACTCTCGTTCACTTACATATTCGCAATGATAATCCGTTAGACGAGCACGCTCTTATCACCGATCGTTTGCATTTTGCTGATTACTTGCGCTTTCTTGTTCCCCCCAGCACACAATTGGATAAAGTTTTAATTATGCGCTCCGATAGTGAGCAAACAATAGTCGTCAGCGACTTTGATGAGCGCCTTATAACTGATTCGCACGCCCACTCGTGGCACGAATTTGGTTTTCTCACCGTCACCAACGAAAGCACGCACACTGACCTCTACGCCTGGCTCCGAAATGCGCACCATCCAATTTTAGCTGATAATTAAAATTTGCACTTGCCCGTGTAATTGTGCTATACTACTACATATGTCCAGTTGGGCTTTGTATATTGCTATCGCCATTTTATTGGTCACCGTCGGTTTTTTCGTTTACCGTCGCGAACCAAAACTTAGCGCCTACCAATTTTTTTGGTGCCTTTCGGCTCTGTTGGCCGCTTGGTTGCTCATTAATTACGGCTCCATTACCGCCACCGAACCCGACACCTTTTTGCTTTTCGTCCGTTTGGTGATGGTGGTGACCAATTTAATGATGATCATCGTCTATCTTTTTTCTTTAACTTTCCCCAAACGTCCTTTACGTCTGGCTGTCCGCTATCGAATTATCCTTTTTGTTTGGGCATTTTTTTTAACTCTGCTCAATTTATCACCTTTTGTCTTTCCCACTTGTCACCTCGAAGGCGACGCCCTCAATCCTGATCCTAGTTGGGGCATGCTTTTTGATGTGGCCAACATGTTGGGCTTTTTGTATTTTTCTAGCGTCCACTTCTATCGTCTCTCCCGCAAAAGCCAAGGTTTGGAAAAAATCCGTCTCACTTATCTCACGGCCAGCTTAACTGTCAGCCTCAGTATCGCTTTTATTACCAATGTCATCTTGCCACTTGTTTTCCACAATTCTGATTTCATGAATTTCGGCATTGGCGCTATGAGTCTGGTCATCATTGGTGCTACCGGTTACACCATGTTGAAAAGTTCTTTTGCTAGTTTAGATTTTGTCATTGCCAAAATTTGTTACTACATCAGTCTCGCTGTTATGTTGCTACTTCCCATTGGTTACGCCCATTTGCTCCAACAAATGTGGTGGCTCGACATCATTTTTTTTGGCGCCTGGTTAGTGACTTTCATTTTTATTTACGAACACTTCGATAAATTTTTGGTGGCCAAAATCGTCAACCACGGTGCCGATTGGCAGACAGAATACGACAAATTTTTAGACAATGTGTCTCAAGAACTAGATTATCATCAAATCATTGATGGCACGCTCAGTTTCCTCGATACTCTCATTAAAAATCACGGCAATTTATTTATTGCTGACTTTTTATCAGACAATAGTTTGCACAGCATCGGGGAACTGAAAGTCAACGAAACCACCCGCTCTGTCATCGGTCAAATTGAAAAACTTTGGGACGCTGGCCAGTGCGAACCGCTCATTTTGGAAGAACTAATCGATCGCCGCCAAGTCAAGTATCGCAGCCTGGTCAAATACATGAAAACCAATCATTTGGCCGCCATTTTTCCTCTGGCGTATTACCGAGAATTCAAAGGCGTGCTGCTCATGAGTGCCAAGCGCAATGGTAATCCGTTTTTTATCCAAGATATTAATTTAGTGCGCAAAACCATCAATGAAATTGCCCCCCTGCTCAATCAAGCTGCCATTCATCAGTCCACCCTAGAATTCAACAAATACTTAAAGCGCCGCGTCGATGCCGCCACGCGCAAACTCCAAAAAGTCAACGCCCAACTGGTCGTCGCCGACAAACTCAAAGACGATTTCGTCAGCGTTGCCAGCCATGAACTGCGCACTCCTATGACTGCTATCAAAGGTTACTTGTGGCTGGTGGCGCATAATAATCAGCCTGCCAAAATTGCCGAAAACCAAAAATACATCGAAATTGCTCTGAACTCCACCCAACGCCTCATCAATTTAGTCAACGATATGCTCACCATCTCTCGCATCGAAGGCGGCAAAATGACGCTCCATCCGCAGCGCCTGGACGCCCGCACCCTCTTGCACGAGGCTCACGCCGATCTGCTCCCGATAGCCACCGACAAAAAACTGGACTTCGCCGTCAAAGCGCCCGCCCGTCCGCTCTGGATTGCCGCCGACAAAGACAAAGCCCAAGAAGTCTTGCATAATTTGGTTGGCAATGCTCTCAAATTTACCACCGCTGGCGGCGTTACTTTGCGCGCCCGGAGTGATGCTGATTATGTTTATTTGGATGTCACCGATACCGGTTGTGGCATCGATCAAGAAGATTTCCAAAAATTGTTCCAAAAATTTGCTCGCATGGAAAAGTCTTACGTCAAAATCAAAGAAACCGGCACCGGCTTGGGCCTGTATATCTCTCGCCAAATCATGACGCTCCATCACGGCGGCATCACTTTCAAGTCCAAATTAGGCAAAGGCAGCACTTTTACAATTTACTTCCCAAAATGTAAAAAACTGTGATATAATACCCCATATGCCAATTTTGAAAAATGCTAAAAAGGCGCTGCGCGCCAGCGAACGCAAACGAGTCATTAACCGTCAAGTGAAAACTCGCGTTAAAACTTTCACGGACAAAGTGCTCAAAACTCGCGCCGCTGCCGACGTGCCCGCCGCTTATTCTGCTATCGATAAAGCAGCTAAAAAAAACTTGATCCACCGCAATAAAGCTGCTCGTTTGAAGAAAAAAGTTGCTCAAGCAGTCGCCGCCAGCAAATAAATTTTGTCCGCCCTCGTCCGGCAGAAAGGGGAGATGACCTCAGTTGAGTTAATTCGCAATTTTTCCATCATCGCCCACATTGACCACGGCAAAACGACCCTTACCGATCGCCTGCTGGAAGCCACCGGCAGCGTCGGTCGCGGCGCCGCCACTCGGGTCATGGATTCCAATCCCATCGAAAAAGAACGCGGGATCACCATCAAACTCGCTCCCGTGCGCATGAACTACCAAGGCTATCAGCTGAATTTAATTGATACCCCCGGTCACGTCGATTTTTCCTACGAAGTTTCTCGCTCGCTGTCCGCTTGCGAAGGCGCTCTCTTAGTGGTAGACGCTACCCAAGGTGTCCAGGCCCAAACGCTTTCCAACTATTACAAAGCCAAAAATTTAGGGCTAAAAATTATCCCGCTGATCAACAAAATCGATCTCCCGGTCGCCGACGTGGAAAAAGTCACCCTCGAGCTCATGGACGCTTTCGACTTTGCCCCCGAAGACGTCATCGCCTGCTCGGCCAAAACAGGGGAGGGTGTAGACCAAATTTTACCGGCGATTATTAAACGTATTGGCCCGCCAACCGCCAGCCCTCTCACTCAAACTGCCCCCGACTTGCCCGCCCGTGGCACGATTATCACCGCCACTTTCGATCGCCACCGCGGCGCCATTGCCTACGTCCGCCTCTACCAAGGCACCATCCCCCATCGTGATCGCTTGGCTTTCTTATCCACCGGCCAAGACTTTGCCCCGCTGGAAATCGGTTGTTTCTCGCCCGACATGACACCTCTGGCCCAATTGTCCTGCGGCGAAGTCGGCTACATCGCCACCGGCCTCAAAGACATCCGCGCCCTGGCCATCGGCGACACGCTCACTACTTTTCCTGTCAGTCCCACCGTCGCCCCGCTGCCTGGCTTCAAAAAAGTCCAACCCGTCGTCTACATGGAAATTTACCCCATTGATGCGGATTTATTCCCCGAACTCCAAGACGCCGTCGTCAAACTCTCCTACCATGACGCCGCGCTGTCCTACTCGCTCACGCACTCCAATGCCCTGGGCTCCGGCATCAAAGTCGGCATTTTGTGCATTTTGCACGCCGAAATCGTTCTCGAGCGCCTCCACCAAGAATTCAATCTCGATCTGATCGCCACCGCTCCCACCGTCGACTATTTGGTCACACTCACCACCAGTGAGGACATCCACGTCTTCACCCCCTCGGATTTACCGGATCCATCGCAAATTTCCTGTATCAAAGAGCCTATGGTCCGCCTCGAAATTTTTACCCCCGAAGCTTTCGCCAGCGACATCATCCAATTTGCCCGCGCTCGCCGCGGCGAACTTCTCGAATCAGTTTTCCAAGCCGGCAACATGAAAATCGCTTTCCGCCTGCCTTTAAGTGAACTGATCACCAATTTTCACGACGAACTCAAATCATTAAGCTCCGGCTTCGCCTCACTCGAATACGAACCTGACGGTTACCAGGAAGTTGACGCCGTCAAAGTCAACATTCTGCTGGCCGGCGAACAAGTGGAAGCCCTCAGTTTCATCACCCTTCGTGACCAAGCAGAAGCCCGCGGCCGCGACATGGTCGCCAAACTCAAGCAAGTTGTTCCCCGCGCCATGTTTGAAATTCCCATTCAAGCCGCCGTGGGCAGCAAAGTCATCGCCCGCGAAACTCTGCGCGCCTATCGCAAAGATGTCACCGCCAAACTTTACGGTGGCGACGTCACCCGCCGCCAAAAATTGCTCAAAAAACAAGCCCGCGGCAAAAAACGCATGAAACA